>NZ_BFAY01000005.1:300000-508309 GCF_003112675.1 Leptospira johnsonii
AACTTGGCCTTGATCTCCAGATACTGCCTCATCATAGGAGTATCCAGTGCTTCTGTCAGATCCGGAGAATTAGTTTCCGTTGTAAGAGAATCGTTTTGCATTTCTGATAAAATTCCGAATGAGTTCCTGGTCCTTATTCCCAGGAGAAGATTCCACACCGCTTGCCACATCCACCCCGTATGCTTTGGTTTGGGAAAGCGCCTTTGAAACATTCTCCGGAGTTAAGCCTCCCGCGAGCAGATAAGGTCTACGGACTTCGGAGACCTGTTCCCAAGGAAAACTTTCTCCGGTTCCTCCGCCTGCATCTGATTTATAACTATCTAATATCAATAATTCAGAATTTAGGAAATGTAGAGAGTCATCGTTCACTTTTCCTCGGACACGATAGGAAAGAATTCTAGAGTCCTTGGTTTGGTAAAGGGGAGAAGTTTCTCCGGGAGCCAAAGAGTCGTCGCTAACGTATTGGACATAGTCGTGGGTTAAATTTTTTAAAAGTGCTTTTATATATTGGGTTGAAGATTTATAAAAAAGGAATACGATCTTCGGACGTAAAAAGGAAGGAACAGAAGTATATAAGTAGGTAATCAGTATTTCCGCTTCTTTAGGAGAGACAAGTCTTGGACTGGAAGAAACAAAATTGATCCCAATCAGATCGGCTCCTTCTTCTACGCAGACTTTCAGATCGTCTACTTTTCGTATTCCGCAGATTTTTACTTTAGGGGTTTGGGACATGGGATTTTTTTTCCGGGATTGTCTTTCAGTTCCGTTTTACGGCTCGAAATATTTCCTCTCTTTTCTATACAAGACCAGGACTTCCCCAAGTCAAGTATGATCGATCATAGATTTTTTCTAGAAGACAAAAGAAGCCTGAGACTTTTGATCCTGGGAAACAAAGAAGCCTCCGGAGATCCGAACGATCCGAATTTTATCCGGGAGAGGGTTGCCCAAGCCTCCGGAGTCGCCGGTGCAGAAGTGTTTTTTATGAATCAGGAGCATGGGACTAATATCCTGGAAGTGAACGGATCCCCGAGCACTGAAATTCCCACGGGGGATGCACTCTTTACCACCGAACCTAAAAAGATCCTAGTCGTAAAAACAGCCGACTGTATGCCCATCTTCTTTTGGACGGGGAGGCCTGCCCTTGTAGGTGTGATACATTCTGGTTGGAAGGGAACTCTTGCAGGGATTACGGAAAAGACCTTGGCTCATGTGAAAAAGAAATACGGAGTAGATCCAGAATTGGTTCACTTCTATTTAGGCCCTTATGCGACCGGCAAACATTATGAAGTAGGAGAAGATGTGGCTTCTCTTTTCAGAAAGGAAGTTCCGAACTCTCTGAAAGCTCTAGAGGAGCCTGGGAAGTTTCTCTTGGAACAAAAAACATTTTTACTTCATAGGATCAAAAGTCTGGGAATCCAGCCTTTTTTGGAAACTGCAGGGGTTTGCACCATGTCTCCCAATTCTAAATTTTTCAGTCATAGAAGGGGAGATACTGGTAGGAATTTAAACTGTATCTGGTTGGAATAAGATCCTAACGAAAATTTACGATCAAATCTTGATCGTCTTGCGAACGGTAGCGTTTGCTTTTTCTAGAACCTTCTCTCTTTTGATAGGTTTTACTAGATAGTCCATGATACCGTCATCTGTTAGAGTTTTCATGACCGCTGGGGTGTTTTCGTCAGTGATCACGATCACTCTGGGAAGAACCCCCATATCTTTCATTTCGTAAAAAGCGGCAAAGCCGTCTATCACAGGGAGGTGAAGGTCTAAGGTAATCAGGTCCACCTTTCGGTTTTCCTTGTACATATTCAGGAGTTCTTTGCCCGTTTCCGCAAAACCGACCACTTCGTAACCTTCGGATTCCAGGATCTGAGCCAATTGTTTGGCTTGGAATTTAGAATTTTCCGCAATGATTACCTGATAAGGTCTTCCTGATGGAGCTACTCCGCCTTTCATCCAGTCACCGTCCCTATTAATTCAAGAAATTTCCAGAAAGTTTCGCACTTTTAGTATTTATATACGTAAAAATATGAAATTTTCAGGCATGGAATTCAATTCCAGGCTTTATAAAACCTTCTCAATTTCTATTCCGATTTCTTCGGTTCCCAAAATTTCAGCGCCTTTCTCGGCGATATCTCTGGTACGTTTTCCTGCGGAAATCACTTTACGGACCGCTGATTCTATCTTTTGTGCTTCTTCTTCCATAGAGAAAGAGTAACGTAAGAGTAGAGCAGCACTCAAGATCTGAGCGATTGGATTTGCAATTCCTTTGCCTGCGATGTCCGGAGCGGAACCGCCGGAAGGCTCATACAAACCGAAACCGGATTCAGAAAGGGAAGCGGAAGGAAGCATCCCGATGGAACCAGTGATGATAGAAGCCTCGTCGGACAGAATATCCCCGAACATATTCTCGCAAAGTATCACGTCGAATTGTTTCGGATTTACGATCAACTGCATCGCAGCATTGTCTACGTAAAGATGAGTTAATTGGACGTCGGAAAATTCTCTTTTGTGCAGATCAATGACCACTTCTTTCCAAAAAACGGAAGTGGTTAATACATTTGCCTTATCAATGCTTGTGACCTTATTATTTCTTTTTCGTGCGGCTTCGAACGCAACTCTTGCAGCTCTTTCGATCTCTCTGCGAGAATATCTCATTGTGTCGAATGCGAATTCTTCTGCTCCGCTTCCTTCTCTACCTTTTGGCTGACCGAAATAGATCCCGGAGGTTAATTCCCTTAGGATAAGAATATCCAGACCTTCCCCAATGATCTCAGCTTTGATGGGAGAAGCGTTTCTGAGTTCAGAATAGATGATCGCAGGTCGTAAATTTGCGAATAGATCGAAATGTTTACGTAAAGGAAGTAGTGCTCCTCTCTCCGGTTGTTTTTCTGGAGGAAGGGATTCCCATTTAGGACCTCCCACAGAACCAAATAGAATGGCATCCGATTCTTCACAAAGTTTTAATGTTTCCGGAGGAAGAGGGCCTCCGGTTTTATCGATTGCAATTCCTCCTACAAGCGCTTCCGTAAATTGGAAGTCGGAGGCTTTGGAGCCGAGCGCTTTTTTAAGAACGGATAAAGCCACCTTCATGACCTCGGGGCCGATTCCGTCCCCTGCTAATACGGCTACTTTTTTCATAGAGAATATTGTTTTCCTTTTTATTTATGTGCTTCCGCTAGGACGGATTCTATAATATCCAATCCTTCGTTTAAATACTGTGTAGAGATCGTAAGAGGAGGCATGATACGAATGACAGTATCTCCTGTTGCATTTACGATCAGTCCTTTTTCCAGACAGGTTTCTGCGACCGGTCTAGACGGAATTGTTAATTCTACTCCAATGTGCAGACCCTTTCCCCTGACTTCTTTTACGATCTTATTCTTTTGTTTCATCTGGTTCAAACGACTGAATGCAATCTCAGAGCAAGAGTTAACATTAGCGAGGACGTCTCTTGTTTGGATGATCCGAATCGTTTCATAAGCGATTGCAGCACCCAAATGGTTCCCGCCATAAGTGGTTCCATGAGTTCCTTTCGCTAAAACGTTTTGGTATTTTTCCGCAACTATAAGAGCGCCGATCGGGAATCCGGAACCAAGTCCTTTTGCCAGAGTCATTACATCCGGAGAAAAACCATATGTTTCGAATGCGAACATTGTACCCGTCCTTCCGAAACCTGTTTGGATTTCGTCTAGGATCAGAAGAGCCTCGTTTTCCGAGGTCAATTCTCTAGCTAAGTTCATGTATCCATGAGAGAGCGGAATGATTCCGCTTTCTCCGATGATAGGTTCTGCGATGAATGCTACCACTCTTCCCGCAAATCTTTCGAACGCTTCCACCAATTCTTCTTCGCTATTGGGACTGACAAATTCAATTCCCTCTAAAAGTTTTCCAAAACCGGTATGAAGTTTTTTCTGCCCTGTCAGACTGATCCCGGAAACAGACCTTCCGTGAAAACTTTTGTGTAGAGAAATGATGATCGGATCGTGGATCTGCTTTTGTTCCGCGTAGGCTCTTGCTAATTTGAATGCAGCCTCTGTCGCTTCCGTTCCTGAATTGCATAAGAATACTTTTCCAGGAAATGTATTTAGGATGAGAAGTTCCGCTAAACGAGATGCTTCTTCCGAATAGAACCAATTGGAAGTATGCATAAGTTTGTCTATCTGGTTACGAATAACTTCTATAATATCCGGGTCGCTATGTCCAAGATTTGTGACAGCTACACCGCTCAAAAAGTCTATGTATTGTTTGTTGTTTTGATCGAATAATAATTCGTTCACTCCGTATCTAAATGCAACAGGGTAACGATTGAATAAGTCTAGAAGATACTTGTCTGAAAGTTCTTTTGTCTTTTGGAATTCTGATGCAGTTTCGTTCATGATAAACCAGCCAATTGTAAAAATAAGGACTCTGTTTCTTTCAATTCTGCTAATAAACTTTCTGTGAGTTTTGGGATCTCAGTTTTGGTCTTAGGAGAAGTCCTGCTCTTGAAAGAAGAATAAATTTTGATCTTAGGCTCCGTCCCGGAAGGACGGATGGTCAGCTTTGCCTGACCTTCTAATTCTAATTGGATCACATCGGAAGAAGGCAAACCTGAAAACGCAGATTTAGAAGCGCTCCCTTTTGCGATCTTGTTCTTGAAATCTAAAAATCCAGTGACCTTTCTTTTGCCGATCGATTTTCCGATCAGATCGTTGTCACGAAGAGATTGTAGAGAATCTTGGATTTTCTTTTTGCCTGCAAGTCCCTCTAAGGTCAAAGACTTTAGACTTTCTTGGTACAATCCATACTTAAGATAGACATCATCCATATACGAAAGAAGGTCTTTTTTTTCGGAAAGGACTTCCATAAGAAGAAGTGCAGAAGACAAACTGTCCTTGTCTCTTACAAAATCCACAGGCAGATAACCATAGGATTCTTCTCCTCCGAACAGGAAATACTGGGTTTTGCTTTTATCCAGTTTTCCCATAACTTCTGCGATAAACTTGAAACCTGTTAGAACATTCTTAAGAGCAATTTTGTTTTTCTTTGCTATCTCAGCTTGCAGGTCTGTGGTGACTACAGTTTTTACAAGGACCGGTTTTTTTCCTTTTTTAGGTTTGGAGCCGACCTTTTCCGCTAGGTAGGCCGCAAGAATGGAACCGATCTGGTTTCCGTTTAGAAGAGCATATCCTCCTTTGGGATTTTTCACTCCAATACCGAGTCTGTCCGCATCCGGGTCGGTTGCGATAAACGCATCCGCTCCGATCTTTTCGGAAAGCTTTCTACTCATTTCCAGAGCTTCCGGTTCTTCCGGGTTCGGGAATTTTACTGTTGGAAATTCTCCATCAGGATCTTTTTGTTCCGGAACCAAGGTTACGTTTTTATATCCGAAGTCTTGTAGTAGCTTCTTCATATATTTTCCTCCGGTTCCATGGAGAGGAGAATAGACCAATTTGGTTTGAGATCTTTCTTTAGGAGTAACCTTTGCTGATACAATCCCAGATTTTTTAAGAGCTTTTAGATAAGAAGAAAAACAATCTTCTCCCGCTTTTTGAACGAGCTTTTTATATTTCGGGTCCTTGGAAGAAAGAAAGGGGATCTCATTCCAGTCTTGTACCTTATCGATCAATAGGATGATCTTTTTATCGTCCGGAGGAGCAAGCTGTTCCCCCTTAGAAAGATAAGCCTTGAATCCATTGTACTCGGGTGGGTTATGAGATGCAGTTAGAACCACACCACCGGTTGCCTTATAATAACGAACTGCGTATGAGAGTAAAGGTGTAGGAGCTACCTCGGGGAATAAGATGACCTTGATCCCGAAAGATGCAGCCACTCCGGCGGTGACCACAGCAAATTCCCTGGATCTTCTTCTCGAATCGTAAGCGATCACTAAGATCGGCTTTTTGGATTTTTGGACCAGGTACCTGGAAAAGCCTAGGGCTGCTTTTCCCACGGTAAACTCGTTCATTCTACCGATCCCGTTTCCGATCCTTCCCCTCATTCCTCCGGTTCCGAATTCTAAAGGTACGGTAAAGGCCTCGATCTCTAGGCCGTTTGTTTCTCCCTTTTTGTATCTATCCAGGACGGCTTTCGCTTCCTTTTGCACCTGGGGAGAAAAGGGGGCTTTGGTCCAGGATTCTATGTGGGATTCTGTGCTCATATATTTCTCTAGTTCACCCTATACTTGGAATAAAAAATCTAGTTCTTCCTGGTTCAAGACGTTTTTTCGCCGATTCTATTAGTATGGAATCTAATGAAATTTCCCGAGAACAACATAGGGAACTGGACTCTCTTAGAGCGGTATTAAGGAACATTTCCTTTCTTCTGTTTTTACTTTCTGGAATTTTAACATTCGGAGCCTTTTTGAAAGAAGCCCCTGGAAAGATTGTCATCCAAGCAGTATCAGCCGTCTTATTTTTTATCTTAGGGATCTTGGGTTACGGTGCTTCTCTTTCTTTCCGTAAATCCTTGGTCTTGGAGGAGAAGGATCCGGAGCAGATCTTATTCGCTCTCAAGGATCTGAGATTTTTCCTAAGTGGGCTTGGTTGGATATTACTCGGTCTATTTTTACTTTCCTTTTTTGGAGCTTTTGCGTTGCTTCTTTCCTGAATCAGTAAACCATGATCCGGAAGTGGGTTTAAGAGAATTTTTCATAGAAGATCGTCTTGAAAAATTTAGGACGGAATCTCCTTGTAATCTGGGAGAAAGTGGGATCAGAAATCTGGACCTGGATGCGCTTGCAGAATATCTGGATTTGGATCTAAGAGATTTGGGAAAACTCTCTTTGGCGGATTCTCCCAATTCAGGTAGAAAAGATCTAAGGGAAGAAATTTCAAAACTTTATAATCATGTTTCTCCAGATCAGGTTCTTGTGACTACAGGAACTGGAGAAGCGCTCTTTATCGCATTTCATCTACTTTTACAAAAAGGGGATACTACTTCCTTATTTTGGCCTGCATTCCAGGCATTGTATGAAGTTCCAAGATCACTAGGTGCAAATCTCCAAAAAGTAAATCTTCTTTCCAGATTAGAAAGTAAAGAATTAGGATTCGGAAAAGGGAATCTAAACAACCTGTTCCAAAATTCTCCCAAGCTAATCGTATTCAATCATCCTCATAATCCTACTGGGATCATCGCTGAAGAAGAAGATAAAAAAGAGATCAAACGTTTCGCCGGAAATTTTTCGAACTGGATCTTATTCGACGAACATTATAGATTTCTTTCGGAAGAAGAGGATCTAGGTTGGAGCGGTTTTGGTATTTGTGAAAATTCGATCTCTACCGGTTCTATCACGAAATGTTTTGGCGTAATGGGCCTAAGGATCGGCTGGTTGATTGGGCCAAAAGACTGGATCAGGAAAGCTAGATCCATGAAGGATTATCTGACTCATACAGTTTCTCCGATTTCTGAGTTTCTGACCTTGAAACTTCTACAGAATCGTAAATTTTTACAGAGTAAGATCAGAAAAACTTTGCGGCAGAATGTGGGAAACTTCGCCCAGATCGTGAGAGCGAACAAACTCCCAGGAATTGCAAGTTTTAAAGAACCAAGGGGCGGAGTAGTAGGTTTTGCAAAATTACAGGCAGGTTTAGAGTCTCGGAAATTTGCAGATCTTCTGTATGAAAAAGCTGGAGTATTCGTTTTACCTTCTGCTGATTTTGAAACAGAAGGTTATATCCGACTCGGATTTGGAGAAACGGAAGAAAGATTTCGTCTAGGTCTTGAGCGTTGGAGCAGTTTAGGATCGGATACAATCGCTCTTTTGAACAAATAAGCAATCTGTCTGTCTCGGATAAATGATCCTGATTCCAAAGTGAAATAGGATTTTCCTAGAAATACATGAGGACTTTCTAATATACTTTCGAAGCGGGAATTTTCACCGGCAGGTTTCCAGGTCCATTCTAAACCTCTGATCCCTATTTTTAAAATTTCTCCTTGGATTTTCCAATAAGTCTCGCCTGTTCTAAAAGGCAAACCCTGTCTAAGTCTAGGATCTTCTCCTTTTAAAAGTTCTGGAGAGATCCAAACTCCTAACGGAAATAGCAAAGGTCTTTCCGGATCGATTTCTTGTTCTTTTGTGTGTCCGTAGACCCAGACTTCCGTTCTATAAACTCTGTTTGGACTTGGATAAGTGTCCTCGTATAAATTTCCCAATTGGTGAGAAAGTACTCTCATAGATTGGATCCGGACTTTCCATTTTCCGGGTTCGCCTACAGGAAGAGCGGATTCAGGCAAACAATCTTGGAACAGATCGGAAGGAACGGAGGTCTCCCAAATTACGAATGGAGAAAGTGTAAGAGTGCTTGTTTGGGGAAACCAAACTTCCCAGAAATAAGGCTTGTTTCGGAGCTGGAATGTTTCTTTTTTGCGGACCTTCTTCTGTGGTTCCTCTTGGAATAAATTTTCTCCTGGATGGAATGCTCTAAAACTTGGTTCGGATTCCCGTATCTTGGATTTCCAAGGAAGAAAAAAGAGTAAGGACCAGAGAGAAACTTTATGTTTTCGGATTCGATGGAATTTTCTCTTTGCGTTTGGGAAAACTTCCTCTCTTTCGGTTTCGGTAAAGGAGAAGGGCGGTAGGTTTTCCGACCAGTCTTCGGCCGTGGCAGATTCTTTACCGTTTAAATTGCGAAAATTATAGGAATGGGATTCGGCTGTAACGTAAGGATCCAATCTTTTTTGGAGTCTGATCTTTCCCGCTTCCCATTTGATGGAAAGGTGAAAAAAGGAGGATCGAAACCAGGAGAAAATTTTTTCTTTTAAACTTCTGAGTCCGATCATTCTTGGAGATAGGTTAATAGATAGAGTTGGGAAAGGCAAGCCTAACTTCCCCTAAAAAAAGGAAAGAAATATGGGAAGAACGTCCTTAGAACATGAAGAGTTTTTAAAATCCATAGATGCATTCCATCTAAGGGTTCTTGCGGAGATTGATTATCCTCAGTCCCTTTTTAGAGAAGGAAAGATCCAGGATACGATCTGTTTATTCGGATCCGCTCGGATCTTAAGTCCGGACGAATGTAGAGAGAAAGAAACCAGAACTCTCTCAGAACAGGAAAGGAAATTATTCTTAAAACAAAAAGAAATGTCCGTTTATTATGAGGCAGCCAGAAAAACTGCAGGTCTCATTACTTCTTGGGGAAAAGAAATTTCAAAAGATACCAGAAGAATGGCGGTCTGCACAGGCGGTGGACCAGGTATTATGGAGGCTGCAAACCGTGGAGCCAAAGAAGCGGGGGGGCCAAGCCTTGGATTGAATATCAGACTTCCCTTTGAACAATTCGTGAATCCTTATGTGGATCCGGAAGTCAGCGTTGAATTTCATTATTTCTTCATGAGAAAACTTTGGTTTTTGAGATTGTCCATGGGAGTGGTGGCCTTTCCTGGAGGTTTCGGGACAGTAGATGAATTATTCGAAACTTTAACTCTTATCCAAACTGGTCGCAATAATCGTAAAATTCCAGTGATCTTGTATGGAACCAAGTTCTGGAGGGAGATATTCCATTTGGAAAGAATGATAGAATATGGACTCATCGATCCTGAAGATCTGAATCTAATCACTTATTGTGATACTCCTGAAGATGTCTTAGAAACATTAAAGAAGAAGGTCCCACTGGATGGCGACTAAGCCTGAAAAAGGGAGAAATTCTCGGATTTTTCCCAAATCTTTTTGGATTCCTTGACATAAGCGTACGTAAGAAAACTATGGTCGCAGTATGGCCAGAAAATGTGTTGTGACAGGGAAAGGAACGATATCAGGAAACAATGTTTCCCACTCTCACCTTAAAACCCGTAGAACCTGGAAAATCAACCTGATCAAAAAACGTATCTTCTTAGAAGATGAGAATCGTTGGGTAACCGTTCGTATCTCTACCCGCGCTTTAAGAACCCTGAAAAAGAAAGGGATCAAGGCAGCGATCAAAGATAACGGCGAATCACTAAAAGCACTTGCCCCCAAAAAGTACGTCGGAATCCAAAAAAAGGCAGTCTAGTCCTTCTTTTTCCGCTACCCCTGAATATGTTTCTCGAATTTACTTCCTGCTTAGGAAGGAATTCGGGGACGTAAATTCTCCTCTCCAATATTCTAAAGACTACGAATTTGCGATCTCGGTTATCCTTTCCGCACAGTGTACGGATGAAAGGGTAAACCAGGTTACTCCTATATTATTCGCAGAGTTTCCTACCCTGGAAGCTATTGCTTCCGCTCCTTTAAAGAAGATAGAAAAGCTCATTTATTCTACAGGCTTTTATAAGAATAAGGCTAAGTCGGTTTCCGGTTTTGCGAATCTACTTCTCAATGAATACGATGGCAAATTGCCAAAAAGTATCAAGGAACTGATCAAACTTCCGGGCATAGGAAGAAAAACCGCAAACGTAGTTTTAAACGAAATCCATCATATTTCGGAAGGATTCGTAGTAGACACTCATGTGAAAAGGGTTTCTAAAAAGTTAGGTCTTACCAAACAAACTGATCCGGTAAAAGTGGAGAGGGACCTAATGAAAAATGTTCAATCCGAATACTGGATGGATCTGTCTTTATATTTCATTTTTTTAGGAAGAAAATACTGTAAGGCGCATAAGACATTCTGCGAGACATGTATTCTGAGAAAAGAATGTCCTTCTTCCACTTCACCCAAAGATTAGAGAGGCCAAAATGAGCGTAGAAGTCTTTTTAGATGAAAAAATCCAAGGAATGGAATTAAGTACCCAACATATAGTCATGTCTAGGGACTTAAACCAGCACGGTTTCCTCTTTGGAGGACAGATGCTTGCTTGGATAGACGAGGGCTGTGCGATGTTCGTCATCGAAAAAATAGGATATTCTAATCTTGTTACAGTAACGATGGATAACGTGATCTTTAAGAGCCCGGGGTTACTCGGAGAGATTATTCAAATTTTTTCTAAAATAGAAAAAGTGGGAAAAAGTTCTATCACCATCCGAAGTGCTGCAATTGCCAAGAACCAGATGAAAAAAGAAATAAGAGAGATCATAGATTGTAGAGTAACCTATGTATGTTTAGACGATTCCGGAAAACCATTCCCTTATTTCAGCCAATTCGATCCGGATGAATTTCTAAAGAGATAAAAATGAGTGCGAAATTCCCGGTTTCTCCTGAAAAAGTAAACCTTCTTCTTTCCAGAATGCGAAAGTTAGGCATTCGGGAATCAGATCTGGAAGAAACTTTCGTAAGAAGCGGAGGCAAGGGCGGCCAGAACGTAAACAAGGTTTCGACTGCCGTCCGATTAGTTTATAAAAAAACAGGCCTCGAAATTAAATGTTCCATCCATCGTACCCAAGGATTAAATAGATATAAGGCCAGGATTCTTTTGTGCGAAAAATTGGAGGCGGAAATTTTAGAAGCTTCCAAAATAGAAGACCCTAAACTTGCAAAGATCAGAAAGGCCAAGGCGGATAAGGCAAGAAAAGCTAAAAGAAAGGCCGCTTCTAAGTCTTTATCAGGTCTAAAAAGAAAAACCTCGCCCGAAAACAATTGGGGCGAAGAATATTAAGTCATGCCGGAAGTAGTCAATCATACTCTGATTGTAGAAAAACTCAAAAACCTTACGGGCTCTCCAGGTTGTTATCTCTGGAAGAATTCGGAAGGAGAGGTGATCTATGTAGGCAAGGCCAAAAATCTGGACAAAAGGATCCGCAATTACCTAAAAGAAAAACAAACGGATCTAAAAACCAGATATTTACAGAGAGAAATTTTCGATCTGGATTGGTTTGCCACTTCCACAGAAAAAGAAGCTTTAATTTTAGAAGCTACACTGATCAAAAAACATAATCCAAGATATAATGTACGTTTAAAAGACGATAAAAAATATCCGTATATCTGCGTTTCACTTTCGGAACCTTACCCGATGGTTTTTATCACGCGAAAACTAAAAGACAATGGGGACAAATATTTCGGACCTTATACGGATGTAAGAACCACTCGGGAAATTTTAGATGTGATTTTGAGAATTTTTCCTATCAGGAAAGTTCGCCAAAAACTCCCGCTTCCTAAGCCCAAACGTCCTTGTTTGAATTTTCAAATGGGAAGATGTTTAGGGCCTTGCCAAGGAACAGT
Source organism: Leptospira johnsonii (assembly GCF_003112675.1). Taxonomy (NCBI): domain Bacteria; kingdom Pseudomonadati; phylum Spirochaetota; class Leptospiria; order Leptospirales; family Leptospiraceae; genus Leptospira; species Leptospira johnsonii. Next base: position 312,054 of record NZ_BFAY01000005.1, read on the forward strand.
CCCAGAAGACGAATATGCAGTTATTGTAAATCAGATAATCCAATTTTTAGAAGGCAAAAAAGAGATCCTAGCAAACGAACTCACTAAACGTATGGACGAATATTCAGGAAAACTGGAGTTCGAGATCGCAGCTCGGTACAGAGACATGCTTGGAAGGTTGCAGATCTTCCGCCAAAGACAAACTGTAGTGAGTATGGATGGCGGTGACGAGGATGTGATAGCGTTCGCCCGTAAAGAGGATGAAGGACAGGTAGTTCTTATGGAAGTTCGGGGCGGACTTCTGGATAATAAAAAATCTTTTCCTTTGCAAGGTGTGCAAAATTCGACAGAAGAGGAAATATTATCCTCCTTCTTCCGAGATTATTATATGGGAGCAGGAATGATCCCTGCGAGTATAGTAGTTCCATACGGTTTAAAAGAAGAAGGGGAGACCGTGTTGGATTTCCTACAAGAGAAAACCGGCTTTAGACCTAAATTAAGATTTCCTAAAGCAGGAGAGAAAAAGTCCTTATTAAAGATCGCAGAAAAAAACGCGGAACTTGGACTTACTGAAAGACTTCTCGCTACTCATTATAAGGACCAAACTGTCGCTTTAAAAGAGATACAAGAGATGTTCCAATTGAAGGAGCCTCCTCATATTATAGAATGTTACGATATTTCCCATTTCCAAGGATCTTTTCCTGTGGCGAGTGGTGTGATGTTCGTGGAAGGAAAACCTTTCAAACAGGGTTATAGAAAGTATAATATCCGAGGTCATGAAGGGATCAATGATCCTGGAATGATGCACGAGGTAATTTCCAGAAGATTGCAAAGGATCATCAATGAAGATGGAGTCATGCCTGATCTGATCGTGATCGATGGAGGTCCAACACAACTGGGAAAGGCATGTGAGGCTGCAGTGGAAGCAGGTGCTGCAAATCTTCCTATGGTGGGACTTGCCAAAAAAAGAGAAGAGATCTATTTCCCAGGAGAAAGTTCTCCATATAGTTTCGATATGAATTCACCTGGAATGAGATTACTCCGACATCTTAGGGATGAGGCACATAGATTCGGTGTCGAACACCATCGTTCTAGACGAAATCGAGAAGCTTTAACCGGTCTTATCCGAGAAGTTCCAGATATAGGTCTAAAAAGAAGTAAACTATTACTACAATCATTCTCCGGTCAGAAAAAGATTGAGGAAGCAAATGTAGCAGAACTCATGAAGGTCCCGGGTATAGGAGACGCGTTAGCAGAAAAGATTTATAACTATTTTCATTCCACCTCTATGTCCGACGGAATCATAATTCCAGAAAATTCCTCAACTAATTCCTAAAAATCGTAAGTGAGAAGTTTTTCCCCAGACAAGTAGCTCTGGAGGAAAAATGCGAACACTGATATTTACCTTTGTCTCAATCATCTTTTTTATTTCGGCTTCTTGTAAACAGGACTCAGATTCTGAGTTAGTCTGGAAAGAAACTGAAAAGTCTGTCCAGTTCCTATACGATCCTTTCTATAAAGAGTATCCGAGGATTCTTTCGGATCTAGTCCAAGAGAATGGACAGACTTGTTTTGCCTCTGGAGAAGATCCCAATTTTAAGATCCAGGTCTGCATAAACGAAGAAGGAATCTCGCAATTTGCACAAATTCTTTCCTCTTGGAAAGAAGATACGCTGGTTTCTGAATTCAACTCTCTCCTTTCGGACGGTTCCGAATACAGGATCGGAACGTATCCGTTTTCTGGAATTAAGAACAAGATTGAAACCTACAAATTTGCACTTATTGGAGACAGAAAATTTAATTCTTTAAGCAGCCGATTGGCATGGGATAGATCTCAATTCAATCTTAAAAATCATTTTAAAACATTTAGTATATTCTTCCTTTCTAATGGAACATACATATTGGTTCTTTCTCCTTTTGGAGATAGAGATGTTTATCTAGGACTTTCTTTTAGAGCGCCTGGTCTGGAAGAAGAGATCCAAAATTTGCTTCGAGCCAAAAATGAGATCGGTTTGGAAACCTGCGTTTCTTCTTTGCCAATCGTCACCGAAATTTTCGGTGAAACCTCCAGTTTAGGAAGGTGGATTGAGATCTATAATCCAAACACTTTCCCGATCTGCGAAGAAGGTATGGAACTAGGTTTATTCGGAACCAAGGTTTCAATTCCAAAAACAACAGGTTTTCTTTCTCCTTACGAGTCACGGGTTTATGCAGAAGACACAGCTTCATTCGAAAGGATATCTCTTTCAGGGATCAAATGGGCAGATCTGAAAAAGCCGGGCAAACTTAGCCTAACCCGAGAAGGTCTTTCTTTCGAGTTCAATCTTCCTGGAACAGGATATCTATTCGGAGAAACGTATTATTCTTGGAAGGGAAATTCTTTCTCTAACTGTGAAACTTCTTCTAAATTTTGTATGGATCCTGGAGAGAATCAAACCTCCGAACCTGAGAGTAAGTCCAGTTGTGATCCAAATGATTTTGAATTAGAGGAATTGAATCCAAATGGATTATTGCATAAGCATATTTTACATGAAGATTGGAAATACTTAGATCTGATCTATAAAGGGAGGAAAATTTGTGATCCTTCTTCTTTAAAGATCAACTGGGGAAAAAATCTTTTCCCGATCAGGATCTCCAGGAAAATTTCGGAAGGGGAGCTGCTTAGTATTGGAAATCTTCCATTTCTATTAGGAAATTCTTCTTATTCCTTTTCGATCTTTAAATCTGTCGCTGCGACTGATAAAGTTTCCTTATCGAATTCTAAAGGAATAGAGAAGGTTCTTTGGGATGGGAACTTTCAAACTCCTAAGGGAAGTCCGACTCGTATCGTTCTCCAAAAAACGAATGGAGAAACTGTTAGTATTTGTTTTGAGAATGGAAATATATTTCTTCATCCATATGTAAATGCAGATTCTGATTATGTACAGTCAGAGATCGGTTTGGAAAATTCCAGGACTTCTGCAGGTAGAAAGTTTTGTCCAAGAAAGGAAGTAGACAAAGCTAAATTTTCAGAAGTTTCGTGGATGGGATCTTACCAAGGAGTAGATCCGATTTCTAAAGATAGATTTCTGGAGTTTGTATCGCTTTCTGAAAACTATCCCGATTCTGCTTATCTAGAGATTATCCAAGGAAACGGAACTGTAATTTCTATTCTTTTACCTTTGGAGAAAGAAAGCCTTACTGTCCTTTCTTCCGGAAAATCTATTTGTTTTCCGCAAACCGAGTTTTGGAAGGATACAAGTTTCAGTTTACCTTCTTCTGGATCGAATATTCTCAGAGTTTATGATCCATACAGTGGAGAACTTTGGGATGAGTTTATTTATACTTCATCCGGTCCTGGTATAAACGATACCAGAAACAAAATTCGAAAGTCTGCATATTCAAAAATGGAATACGGTTCGAGGGTTTGGTCGGTAAGCCAATATTTGGGAAAGCCTTATCGTGATCCTGGTTGCGCTTTGACAGATGCTCATCCTGGGATTTTGGAATAAGAAGAAACCTCATGAAAAGAATCTTCTTCTTATTTCTATTTTTATCGGCCCGAGTCGTATCTTCCCAAGAAATTCGGGATCCTTCTTTAGAGATATATTTCCAGTGGATCTTGTTTAGGACCCAAGGAAGGATTTCAGACGAAAAAGAAAGTTCTAGGATTTCAGCATTGTCTTCTCCTGCAATACTTGGCTTCAAATTCGAGAAGTATAACGGGAAATTCCAAACAAACTTAGATTGGACCCTTATCTCCACTACTAATTCAGGACTTGTGTTTTTGCCAGGAAGAAACTCTTACTTCGGGTTCCTGTATAAGGGTTTTTTATGGGGAGCCGGAAGAAAGTCAGATCCGGATGAATTTCCCTCCTGGTCTTCTTGGAAAGACGGAGTAGAAGGACTCTTTGCGGAAACTGAATTGGATCGGATCAAGATCAGATTCGACGTTTTGGATCTATACAGAGGATTTCCCTTGTTAGAAAACCAATGGTTAAAATTGCAAGGAAGGGAACTATTCCTTCCGAAACAAGCAAGAGACGAATTAATCGCTGAAAAAGATGATTCGCTAGTTTCACAATCCAGATATAGGGCAGGCATAAGTCTGACTGGAAACAAGGAAGATCGTCTTGTTTATCGATTTAGGGTGCGTTATCTTTCTTTGGGAGACTGGGGAAGGTTCGGGTCGGATACAAAGGAATCTAAAGCGGAAATGATAGAAGGAGACCGAGACTACTTAGTAGAATGGAGACTAGGACTCGGATTTCTCTGGAAGGTATTTTATATTTCCGGGGATTTTTTTCTTACCAGAGGGATCGATAAGACTGGATACCATCCTAATCGTTCTGAAAGATCCGTACCAATCAGTGGAGAAGCTCTTCGATTTGATTTAGGTTTTTATAATTCTTACGGAAAAATTTCCTTTTTCGGATTTTTACCGGATCGAGAGAAAAAATCCTCTCAAGGTGAAATTTTAGAAATGGGTTTTGTAGGAATGGGAGCTTCTCCCATTTCGAACCCGATCTTACAACAAATCTGGGGATTCTATCCTTCTGCTTGGATTACAGACCAGGGGTTAGAAAGGGAAGAGACAAATTTTCCAGGTAAAAGGCCTGCAAATCTATTCGGTTGGAAGGCGGAAGGAAAGTTTTCAGGAATTTCTCCCGGGATCCATTTTACATATATCGGATTCTTGAAAGAAGAGAATTCATCCTCCGGTCTTTGGGCAGTTTCAAAAAATATGCAAAATAAATTCATAAGAGAGGCAGGTGTAAGTATTGCCTGGTCTCCATTGGAAGATGGATCAGCAAAGATCGAAGTAGACTTAGGAGGTTTTGAATCAGACGAAACAACAGGACTTAGGCAATGGTACATGCTTTTTAAGATAGGAGGAGTTTGGAAATGAATAAGTTGATCCTGATCCTACTTGTATTTCTTTTTCTCCCTACCTGCGAAAGAACAGAAGAAGATATATCTCTTTTCTGGGAGGATGAATTATATCCTAAGGTTTTCTTTTCCTATCCAGGTAGGTTTGTTCCAATTGGCAAAAAGAGAAATGTAAGGGACGAGATCTTACGAATTATCCGAGAAACTAAAGAATCTATCTATATGCATATCTATTCTTTCGATGATCCGGAGATTGAATCAGAACTTTTGAAAGCTGACAAAAGAGGCGTTCATTTGGAACTCATGGGAGAATGGGGAAAAACGTATCCAAATTCTATTCTACCTTTTCTTAAATATTGGAAAGGAACTGGGCTACAACATACCAAGGTTTTGGTTTCGGATAGATCTTTAGTATTTCTTGGAACTGGTAATTTTACTTATTACGGTTTGGAACAGGATCATAATGGGTATTTAGAATTCAAACTGAACGGGAGAGAATGGGGAAACTTTTATTCCTTTTTAAAGGAAGAATATCCATTTCCTGTTTTGAAAATTGGTGAATTAGAATTTTGGAATTCTCCTTTGGAGGGAAATCTAATCCAGAACAGACTTTTGGATTCTGTTTTGTCTTCTAGACATTCTATCCGCTATCTGATCTTTGATCATTATGATCCGATTTTAAGTTCAGGATTTACTCGCGCAAATCATAGATCTATTAGCGGGACCTATAATCGGCCTGTGGATCCGGAAGGTGATATTCTTTCCGGAATTCCCGGGATCGAGATTTTGGAAGATGGAAATGAAGATATTTTAGATGATCCGACGATCGGTAAAGGAGGACTTCTTCATCATAAAACTATGATCTTAGATGATTTGGAAGTTCTGACGGGTTCTTATAATTATTCTCTGAGCGCAAGGGATTCTAATCGAGAAATTTTGATCGCCATGAAGGATGCACGCATCGCAGATGAATTTAAACAAGAATGGGAGAATATACGAAACAAATCCAAACGTGTAGAATCTTTTGAATCGGAATTGCGGACTCGAAACACTTATAGCTTTGAGCCTGAGAACGACCAGATCTGCAGATCAAATATACAAACAGAGGATTCGTTTTTAGAGGTTGGATTCGCTTGGTTTCGTTGGATCAATTTGTATCTCTGGAAGGAAGAATCTTGTAAGTCCATAACCGACTATGAATCTATCAGTTCTCATTATTTTGGAGGAAAAAACGAATTTCCAAAAGATGGAACGGAAGATCTAGGAATTCGACATTTTTCTAGATCCGGAGAGTTGGGATTTTCTTTTCCCAAATCAAACTTGATGGCAGAGTTCGAATCAGGTATTTTAAAACCTTCTTTCTTTTTAAGACCATCCCAATTTTTAGGAGCAGGAGGAGCCTGGGTTTTTCCGGAAAATTCTGAACTAAAAGATCTTCTTCTTTTTGAAAATTCTCCAAAACAAGTCTGGATCTTAGAAAGAAGTAAACTTCCTCAGAAGCTCGGAATTTCAGTAGAAGATAGTGTATTCTATACTTCGGAAAGTATAAGTTCTAATGCAGGCGTGGTCTTGGTCGAATATGAGAACTTCGGGTTGTATTTTTGTTATAAGTCCATCAATTATAATCTGAATTGGCCGGAGCAGGTCTTATTTGCCATTTACAATTTCAGGGAAGCTTCCAGCTTTCCTGACCAATATTCTAAATCCAATTTGGAATATTTTGCAGAACCGGGACTTCCAAACAGAAGAAGGAAAAACTTATGCGTTATCTCTCTTTGATTCTAAGATCTCTCCTTTAATGAAAAGCCCTAATAGGATCCAAAACAGGATAACTACTTCGTCATCCTGGAAATAGCATTGGAATAAACCTGAAACAAAAAATCCGATCAGTCCGTAAAAGAATAATATGATCCGGAAGTCCTGCTTGGACTGGAATAAATAAGCTAATAGAATTGCACCTAATCCTAAGTAGATCAATGCGGCGGGGAGCCCAAATACGGAAGCCAGATGAAAATAATCGTTATGAGCATGTCCTCTTTGGGTGACTTCGTAAAAGTAGGAGAGTTCCGGATATTCTTCTGAATGAGAAATTCTTACTTTTTCGATCTCTTTATTATAATTTCCGGGACCAACTCCGATGATTGGATGTTCTTGGATCAATGGAAAACTGGAATCCCAGATGAATGTTCTTCCGGAGTCTGTATGTTTTTCTTTTCCGAAGAGTGGACCTATTACCTTTTTACCCGCTGGACTGAATGCCAGTACGAGTCCGATCAAGAACAAAAGTCCTAAGAATAAAGAAGCTCCCTTGATCAAAAAGGATCTGGAAAATTCTTTTCGGATAAAGAATAAATGGACTCCTGCAAAAAAGATACTCACTCCAGCTCCGATCATACTGGATCTTGCTTGGTTCAATAGGAATACTAAGCAGTATAAAAAGAGTAGAAGTCCAGCGATCAGGAGCTTCTTCTTGTCTCCTTGGATCAATGTTCTTAAAAAGCCGAATACCGCATACGCTGAGAAAAATTGTAACAAACCGCCGAAAGTCAAATGAGTGTTCATCAAACCTATTGAGATATAAAGAGGGATAGAAGAGATCGATCCTAATGGATGAGTGAATCTATAACTGCTGGAAGTTTTGTAAAGATCGCTAATTAGTCTAGAAAGTCGTACCGAGGTAAAACCTCCTGCAACCCCAGTAAAAACTAGGATTAAAAAAAGCCAGAAGAGCGCACGATGTACTTTGGGCAAATCTTCTTTTGTAGTAAATCCTACAGAAAGGAATCCGAAAAATAGAAAGAAGTCTTTGAGTTCTCCATTCCAAGCTGCTTTTACATATCCAGGTCCGGAATTGTCGAAAACAAGATGGATCAGAAATACGATCCCATACCAGAGGAAAAGAGAAATGGAAATTTTAGAAACAGGATGATTCGGTAGGATCTCCTTCCAATTTCCTGCTTTTAGTTGATCCGCGAGTCCGAAAAAAAAGGAAAGCACCAGAAATCCCTGGCTGAGGCTGACCGAAATTCCGATCGAAGGAAGGGTTGCGAGTAAACAGAATAGATGTGCCTTTTTCAAAAACTCTTTCATCTGGTTTCTGGAAATAATCTCACCGATCTATTCTTTGTAAATTCGATTATTTTTCACATAGATTTCTGGAATGGAGTAGCAAAATCCATATTATGGAGGAGATTGGTTCCGCATTAGGAACCTAAATGAAGATTCTTTATTTTTCGGACACCTTTTTACCCAAAATAGACGGGGTAGCTATTTCGATGAGAAATTTTGCGGAAGCCCTTGCCGAAAGAGGACATGAATTTTTGATTTGTTGTCCACGTTATGGAGAAGGTGATTTCGACAGAATGGGGGATCATATCCGTGTGGAAAGATTTAGAAGCGGATACCTGCCGAGTTATCCAGATATCAAGGTAGTTTTACCTTCTCCTTCTAAGATCAAAAGAGCGATCAAGGAATTCCAACCGGATCTGGTGCATATTCACACGCCTGGACTCATGGGAGTCTATGGGATCAACGCTACCGAAAAATACGGGATCCCAAGCATAGGGACTTATCATACTTTGATGTCCGAGCAGGACATGTATCTTTCTTTTTATAGACTTCTCAAATTAGACAAACTTTTCATGAGAATTGGAAAGTTGAATAAGAAGATCAAGTTAAAGGACTTGGTAAAGTTCGAAAAATTCGACAAGTTCAATATCCGTAAAAAGATCATTCTGAAAATTACGAATAATTTATACGATCGTTGTGATCTGATCATTTCTCCTTCCCATCTGATCAAAAAACAGTTGGAGGAGTTTGGATTAAAGAAGCCTGTCGCAGTTATCTCTAACGGTCTAGATCTTTCTCAATTTAAAGGAAGTCCTAAAACTCTTTCAGGAAGTCCTAAACTTCTGCACGTGGGCAGGATCTCCTACGAGAAAAATTGCGATGTGATCATAAACTCTTTCAAACTCATCATTGAAAAGATCCCATCGGCAACTCTGACGATCATTGGGGATGGACCAGCATTAGCTTCTCTTAAGGTTCAGGCCCAAAAACTCGGAATAGACGATGCAATTACATTTACTGGTTTTATCGATAGAGCGGAACTTCCAAAACATTATCCGAACTACGACCTATTCTTAACAGCTTCTACCATGGAAACCCAAGGGCTTGTGATCTTGGAATCAGTGGCCTGCGGTCTTCCTGCTGTAGGTGTGGATTCATTTGCCATTCCGGAACTGGTTCATGACGGCGTGAACGGATTTATCGCAAAACCGTTCGATGTAAAGGATATCGCAGAAAAGACGATTCGAATCTTAGAAGATCCAGCATTGTACGAATCTTTCTCCAAGGAATCCCTAAAAATTTCCCAAAACCATGAGATGAAGGCTTGTGTGGATAGAATGGAAGAAGTATATAGATCAGTCGCAGACCAAAAGAATAAGAAGAAGAAAAGATCTTTACTCAATACGATCTTTTCTTTGGATCCTTTCGGGATCATGGGCTGATCAGAAAAGTGTATTGATATTCTTGATGACGTTGATCCGTTTGATCACGTCTTCTGGAGTAATTCTTTCCATACAGGCAAAATCTTTCCGATAGCAGGTGGTATTTCCGTAAATACTACAAGGTCTGCAAGGTAGATCTTCTATCTGCAAAACTCCAGTGTCCTCCTGGCCGAAAGGTGCAAATCCGGAGAGTGGGTGAGTCGTCCCGAATAGAGCAATCACAGGACGTTTGAGAAGTGCAGCAATATGGATATTGGAAGAATCCATTCCGATGATCACATCCATTCTTTCCATAATGCCTAATTCGCCTCGGATCCCCAGTTTACCGCCGGAAACGATCGTCATGGACTGATCCCCATTTCTCCATTCTTCCATTTGAACCGCTTCTTGAGAGGAACCGAATAAGAATATTCGAATATTAGGAAATTCTTCCTTTAATAGTTTGAGCAGCTCTAGACTTTTTTCCAAAGGCCATTCTTTGAGCTTATGACCTGCGAAAGGTGCATATCCTACCCAAAGTCCTTCTTTTTTATCTATCTTTCTAGCAAGAAGAAAGTCTTTGGCATAAATTTTGGATTCAGGGTCCACATTGATCCAAGGACCTTTGCGAACGGATGCAGGAAATCCTGCTTTTTCGAAAACTTTAAGATATCTATCTACTGTATGAGGGAGTTTACGTAAAATTTTGCGGGTCCTGCGTATTTGCCGCATTTTCTCCCTTCTTCCTTTGATGATCCTAAAGACGGAAACACCTCTGATCCAAAAGAAAAAACTGATAAAACGGGATCTAACGCTGGAGTGTAGGTCTACGATCTTTTCATAAGGACCTAGTTTATTCAATTCTTTGAATAAACGGTATAAGCCGGAGAGACCTTTATACTTTTTGAGATTGATCCCGATCACATGTACATTCGGGATATTATAAAAGAAGGGGGCATAATTCCCTCTGGTTACAACTGTGAGTTGTATATTCGTATACTTGGCGGCAACGGCAATCAATGCCGGAGCCATTAAGGCGACATCTCCCATCGCTGAGAATCTTAGCACCAAAAGATTCATGCTTGTTTTGTATATAAGGACGGGTTCAGATTTTTATCGTTGTACATTTTCATCTGCCTATACACCTTATAGAATTTATCTCCTTTAGATAAATCGTCTAGAAGTTCATCCAGACATTTGGAAAGATCGGTTCTTTGTTCCAGCAAAACGTTCAGCTTATTTTGGCAGGTTTGGATATGTTCCGGACTCACATCCTTTCTTTCCGTTTGTTCTTTCATATGGTAAATTTTAAGTTCCAGGATACTCATCCTATCGATCAGCCAGGCCGGAGTTTCCGAGTTCATTCTGGCATTCGGTTTCTTTTCCACGGACTTGTACATAGCAGAGATCTGATCGTCTATCTGCTCTACTAGGTCGGTTCTTTCCTGGTTCAGAGCGTCTATTCTTCTTTTGAACTGGACCAGATCCTTATCCGGGAGGTCAGGCCTTCTGATCTCGTCTTCCACATGCCATTGGATGGTATCTATCTGGTTTTTTTGGTAAAATAGGAACTCAAGGGAGGACTGTGGGAATGGATTCGGAGAAAGAGCTTCCGCTTTATGCCAGTCCGAGACGGAATTTTTGAATATCTCAACCACTTTGGCCGATTCTAACTTCATCGGAGCTAGAATTTACGTGATATACCAAAAATCAAGAGGATTTCCTATTGTCGGTCCGTCGGCTAATGCCAGAGTACGATCTAGTTCCGCTTTACAAAATAAATTTCCCAGGTTAGGATTTTGCCCGCATGAAAAAAATAGTACCTCCGGAAGCGTTGCAATTTTTAGCGTCTATCCCATTGTTCAAGGGTCTCCCGAGAAAATTACTAGTCTTACTTTACGGTCATATAGAAGAACGGAATATCCATAACCACACAGTCATTTATTATAAGGGTGAAATCTCCAAAGAACTATACCTAATCCGACACGGAGAGGTGATGATCGCCTTAGGGGAGGCAGGCAAAACGGTTCGTTATTTGGGTGAAGGTGACGTGTTCGCAGAGAATAGCGTTCTTACTAGAACTCCTCACACCGGTTCCGCAACCGCCATACTGGACACATTATTGTATGTTTTAGATGGGGAATATTTTCTAAAACTAGCCGCAAAAGAAAGGGTACTTTCTCAAAATTTAATGAGGCTTATGGGAATGAGAATGAGAGAGGTCATGGAAGATTCTCCCAGCCAAATGCACACCGCCAGAAGGCTCGTGTGTCATATCCCTATAGAAGATGTAGAAGATTTTAAAGTTCATTTAGACTCCATAGTAGATAACGGTAGGAAGTCCCACGAAGGCCATGTTTCCCTTTTGAGAATGGATACATTTAAAGGAAAATCGGTTTCCGAGATGATACGGACGATCGCGGGGCTTAGAAAGAAGTCTTCCATACTACATCTTTATTTTAAGAACCCTGTAATCCAACCCGAGTTGGATAAGCTTGTACAACAATGTGATCAGATCGTTTTCTGGGAAGAGAAACCGGAAAGAAATTTGAAACAGAAAAACGAGATCCTAGGTTATTGGGAACCAAGGATACGGAACTTTTCCGGAAGGACTTCTCGAATCATCGTTTCCGAAAACGGATTAAGTAAACATGAAGAGTCCGCAAATCAAAAGATATTTTATAAGGGAGAAACTTTTGCCAGATATTTGGTCTCTAGAACCAGAGGACTTGCATTGGGTGGAGGAGGTGCGAGAGCGCTTGCTCACGTAGGTCTTTTGAAAGTATTAGAAAGAGAAGGGATCCGTTTTGATTTTGTAAGCGGTTCTTCTTTCGGCGCTGTGATCGGAGCACTTTACGCAAGAGGGGAAAGTGTAGATTCTATCTTCAAAATGATCGGTAAGTTTTTCGGCGGTATAGAAAAACCTTTCGATCCTACCATCCCACTTATCTCATTCTTCAAAGGAAAAAGAATGCTCCGAATGCTAAAGGATGCTTTCGGGACTCAATTGATAGAAGATCTAAAGATCCCATTTGCAACTTCTGCAGTGGACCTTCATAGCGGACAAGAATATGTAATGGACCAAGGACCAGTCTGGGAAGCCCTAGCAGCTGCGATGAGTTTGCCTGGAATGTTCCCTCCAGTATTCAAAGGAGATCATCTTTTGATAGATGGGGGAGTGATCAATAACGTTCCTGAAAACCTGATCCGTAGAAAAGGAGCAGATGTGATCCTATCGGTGAACGTTTCTCCGCTTAGAGACGAGGGGATCGTCAGGCTTTTGGAAGATAGAAAGGTAACCGGAAAGTCCTTCTTCAAAAATCTTTGGGAAGATATTACTTATCCTCCTATTCTAAAGATTATGGCAAGAGCCATCACCTTGGAAGGAAGAGAGATCACTAAATTGAGAAAAGAAAAAATGGATCTTTTTATCAATTTGCATATAGAAGAATTCGCATTTACTGATTTCGGAAAATATAAGGAAATCATTAAGAAGGGAGAACTAGAAACGGAGGCCGCGATCGGCGATATCCGTAAACTATTCTTCCCTTCCGAAAAATAGTCAGAGATAACTTAGGATCTTTTCCTGGAGTTTGTCAGAGTGTTTTCTCCAGGAAAGTTTCCATTCTTCGCTACCTTTCGGTCCTACTTTGTTCGTAAGTGCAAATATGGTCCCAAATGGAATATTAAATTGATTACATACTTTTGCGAGACCAAAGGCTTCCATATTCTCGAAACCTAAGCCTTCTACTTTGATCCTTTCCATAGCGCGAGGACTTAGATCCTCCAAGGTGACCGAACCTGTCCCGTTAGTGGCGCATTCTACAAAATCGTTTCCTTCGAATGGAAATTGCAAATCCGTGAACTCGTATTTAAAAGTCATAGTTTCGGGAAGTCTGATCTTTTTGTCTAAGAAAGCGATTTGATAGTTTGCAAATACTTTCGAAATTCCGAATTTACCTTCCCATTCTTTTCTGGGGATCCAGGTATAAACTCCGGCAGAGCCGATCCCTAAAATTGCTTTAGGTTTCCAGGTAGAAGGATCTAAAAGATATTTCTGGAGATTGATGGCGGCTTCCAATTCTCCGATGCCCGCTTCGAAGGTGTGGATCCGAGGATCCAATTTTAATTTGTCGATTTCTCCCGCGAAAGCCGCGCAAAAAAGGATGTCCTGGATTTTAAGGTCGCTCATCTGATTAAGGGAAGATCGTTTTTATAAGATCCGCATAGAGTTCTGCAACCTTATTTCTTTTCACTTTCATAGTTTCGGTGAGTTCTTTTCCTTTTTCGAACTCTTTGTCTAAAAGGCGAAACTCGCTTATTTTTTCAAAATTTTTAAATCCGTTCTTTTCGGAGATCGTATTCTTGATCAGATCCTTGTAAAATTTGACGACTCTTTGGTCCTGCACAAGGGCAGAATTTTCATTAGGCAAACGAATTCCTTGGGAGGAAAAATGATCTTTAAGTTTTGCAAAATCCGGCACGAGTAAAACAGCCAAAAATTTTTGGTCCTGACCTATAACGACTGCTGTCAGTGCCCAGCCGGTTTCTAAAATTTTACCCTCAATAGGTTCAGGTTCTACATTCTCTCCGGAAGAAAGAACAATCGTATCTTTTGCCCTACCTGCAAATTTTAATTCGCCTGTTTTGGTCCACACGAATAAGTCGCCTGAGTTAAACCATCCATCCGAAAAATTAGATTGGGTGAGTTCTGCATTTTTATAATATCCTGCTGTTACATGAGGCCCCTTATGCCAGGCGATCCCTTTATCTCCCGATTTGGAAACTACCGCGTTTTGCTCGTTTACTAATTTGATATGTGCTCCAGGAAACACAGGTCCTATCGACCCCGTCTTAGGGATAGGAAAACTCCCTAATGCGCCCATACCTGTCGTCTCAGTCATTCCATACGTTTCTATGATAGGAACTCCCATGGATCGGAAGAAAAATTGAATCTTAGGAGGCATCGCTCCGGCTCCACAGAATGCGTATCTTAATTGTCCACCGAAGAGTGCTCGTACTGGTGCGAGCACTTTTTGAGCCAAAATATTTAAGGAATAAAAGAGAGGTAGAAGTAGGGTAGAAACTACTATATCGGTTAACTTATCCTCTTTGTTGCCTTCCTCCGTTTCCGAATAGTTTCCAGTGACTGTATCTAAAAGAGAATTATAGGTCTCAGCGATCCGAACCGCTGTTTTAAAAATTGCAAGTTTTGCAGGAGAAGATTTGGAAACCTTATCCCAAATCCTTCGATACAATGCCTCCCAAACCCTCGGAACGGAAACAAGAACTGTAGGTTTGATGATCTCGAAGTCTCTTGTAAGTTGAGAAACATTGGAGCATGCGAGTGAGGCTCCCCAAGAAAGAAGAGCTGTTTCTAAAATTCTTTCTGCAATATGCCAAGGCGGAAGAAAGACTACGACTCGATCCGAATAATTTGCAGGTACAAATTGTTGTAACTGATCGATCGTCCATGTAAAGGATCTATGTTTTAATATAACACCTTTAGGAACTCCTGTGGTCCCGGAAGTGTAGATGATAGTAGCGATATCGTTTTCCGTTAAGGATTCTCCTATAGAATGGAGAAGTGACTTTCCTTTTTTTTCAACCCAAGCCCTTCCATGAGCGATCGCTGTTTCCAGATCTATAAATTCAATCTTAGGATAGGACGATCTTAATTTTGCCAAAGAAGCAAAGTTCTCTTCGGACTCTATGAGTATAACGGTTTCTAGATGTTTTAATCTGTTTAGAATATTTCCTAGTTTAACCAAGACCTGTTCTTTTTCGATAAATGTGATCTTGGATTCCGTATGGTCTAAGATATAGAATATTTCTTCTTCGCTCGCGTCACATCCTCTAGGAACATCTGCCCCGCCGGAACACATTACGGAGAAGGAGCATAATGCCCATTCAGTCCTATTATCGCAGAATAAGCCGACCTTATCTCCTTTACCTAGATTTTTCTGTCTAAAAAACCCGGAAAGATTTTCCAGATTTAAGAACCACTCTGAGTAAGAAATCCCGGAGAAACTTTTTAATTTTTCATCCCAGATCCATTGGAAGGGCCGGTCTTTGTAATGGATACAGGAGTCCCTGACCAGATGATAGATACTTCTTTTTTCCATGGAAGATTAGGGAAGTAAGCCCAAAGTCTCCCGCTCGTTCAACATTAAATTTATATTTTGTAATGCCTGGCTTGCCGCCCCTTTCATTAAGTTGTCCAGAGCGGAAACGATCGTGATGTTTTTGCCTCTTTGTTTAAGGCTGATATCCAAGAAGTTCGTATTTTGCACTTTTGCAAGATCTATCTCTTCCGGAGTTTTTCTGACGCGGATAAAAGGTTCCGATTTAGAATTTTCCGTCAGAGTTTCTAAGAAAGGTAGATTTTCGGAATTAGCTTCTAGATAGATCGTGGATAGGATCCCTCTGTACACAGGAAGTAAATGAGGTACGAATAAAATTTCAGGCTCAGAAAGTCCGGACCCAGAATAACAATACTCTTGGATCTCTGGCTCATGTTGGTGGCTCAGAATTTTATAAGCTCTGAAGTTTTCATATACTCCATTGAATGAAAATCCGCTATCTTCTACTCTTCCTCCGGCTCCGCTGATCCCAGATTTACAGTCGGCAACAATCCTCGGTTTGATCTCTTTTCTGAGATTGCCCAAGAAATACAATGCAAGGATTACGGAAGTGGAGAAGCAGCCAGGATTGGAAACAAAGTCCGCACCTTTCAGTTTCTCTCTGAATATTTCCGGGATTCCGAATACCGCCTTGTCTGTTAAAGAGAAGCTAGTATGTTTTAATTTATAATTCGTTTCGAATTTTTCTTGGTTATGAAGACGATAGACTCCGGAAAGATCGATTACCTTATGACCTTTATCTAAGAATTTTGGAGTCAACTCTAAGGAAGCATCGTTTGGTACTGCGAGAACAACGAGTGAACCTTTAGGGACCTCATCTTCGTGTTTTTTAAAAACTAGATCTTTAGGAGAAACCAAGTCTGGAAAAACTTCGGAAAGAGATTTGCCCGCAAGTTTATCGCTAGTTATATGCACCGCTTTGTATTTTGGATGGCGCGCTAGTAGTCCTAATAATTCTTTTCCTGTAAATCCGCCTGCTCCGATGATGCTGATCTCTGACATGAAACTTCCTTTTGACTAGCGTTTGAAACAATTCTAAAAATCGGGACTAGGCTTGGAATAAAAAAACGCCGGATGAGATTTCATCCGGCGGTCAATGGTTTCTAAAAAGAAAGCCAGTAGTAATTAGCCTGCTGCTTTTTGGACTTCTTCTGACGGTTGAGCAGGTGGTAGTTTTCCGTCAGCTGCTAAAGGAGGTAATCCATTCAGATCTCTTACCATATTCTCTATTTGGAAGGCAGTCTCAGGATTCGCTTTTAGATATTCTTTAGCGGCTTCTTTACCTTGGCCTATCTTTTCCGTATTATAGGAATACCAGGCCCCGGATTTGCTAATAATGTCGTGTTTTACCGCTAAGTCAACGAGAGAACTTTCTCTGCTGATTCCACTATTAAAGATTATGTCGAATTCCGCCTGACGGAAAGGAGGTGCCATTTTGTTTTTTACAACTTTTACACGTACCCTGTTTCCTGTGGCTTCTTCCTTTTCCTTTAAGGTCTCGATCTTACGAATGTCTAAACGAATCGTACTATAAAACTTTAAAGCGTTTCCTCCGGTGGTTGTTTCGGGAGAACCGAACATCACACCGATCTTCATACGGATCTGGTTAATGAAAACCACTACCGTTTTCGATTTAGAAATGGTTCCAGTCAGTTTACGAAGTGCTTGGGACATAAGTCTTGCTTGCAGACCCATATGTGAATCTCCCATATCACCTTCGATCTCCGCTTTCGGGACCAAAGCGGCAACCGAGTCTAAGACAATGATATCGATTGCGTTACTTCGTACTAATGATTCACAGATTTCTAATGCTTCCTCTCCGTTGTCTGGTTGGGAAACAAGTAGTTCTTCTAAGTTGACTCCCAGCTTTTTTGCATAAGCAGGATCTAAGGCATGCTCTGCATCGATAAATGCAGCGACTCCGCCCTTTTTTTGACATTCAGCAATTGCAGAAAGGGTTAGAGTAGTTTTACCAGAAGATTCTGGACCATAGATCTCTACGATCCGTCCTAATGGATAGCCGCCGACACCGAGGGCGATATCCAGATCTAAGGACCCTGTAGGGATCACAGGGGCGATTACGCTTGCAGATGCAGATCCTAAACGCATAATGGATCCCTTACCGAATTGTTTTTCGATTTGGGTCATTGCCTGATCAATCGCCTGGCGTTTGGAATCGTCCAAACCTGCTGCTTCTTCTTTTTGCTTTTTCATGGATTCTTTAGCTCCTTCTCTTGCCAAGACCCGGTTCCCCCTCAGATAAAACTGCGTGTACTTTTTTAATGGGAATCCAATCTTTTATAATACGAAGGATACTGTTAGTCCCGGACAAATTCCAGGTCGGATCTAAAAAACCTTCGGATTCCCTGGGAAAAGTTTCTGTTGAAATCTCTCTTATGTCACCCAAAAAATTAGAAGAGGAATGAAAAAAGTGCAAATATTTGTATAGTAAATATGCTTGAAGTAGAATCGGTCCGGAAAATTAGGGCTTATTCGGACAAAAATCCTTTCTCTGCCTTTTCCTTATCCGTTAAAAACGAAACCTCTGCCTTATGACTACGTCTAGTCTGTTCCAAAAGGAATCTCCAGAACCTTCCCGCATATAATATAAATATAATAAAAGAAGAGGATACTAAAAGTATTTTAGAGAGAAGTAATATATAAAAGGGTAACAGATTGTGATTCGGGAAATAGAACAGTTCGATTTTATCTTCAGAGAAGTTTTTCACATTCCCGCCATGCTTTTTATCTTCTTCGAAGAATGTGCGAACCTCTCCGATATCAAGGTCTTTGATCGGAAACTCAGGGATTGTTTTGTACATTAAAAGAGCTCCTGATCCAGAGAAGAGCAGAAAGCTTCCTTGTAGTTTTAATTCTCCCCATTTAGGCAAAGGTCGATAGGGAAGGCTGCGGAAAATGTATCTAATTGAGATTGGGCCGGTCTCGAATTCGTGATAAGAATCGGGGAAATTGCCCTTATCGTAAAATAGGGTTTCCCATTCTTTTCCGGAGAATTTAATCTGTATTCCTTCGAACCTTTCCAAGCTTTGCAGGTCTTTTCTTAGTTTCTCTAGTCCTTGCTTTTGATTTTGCTTTTTATCCGGTTTTAGATCGTTTTTTAGGAATAATTCCAAACTTTGTTCGGAATCTTTTTTTAACTCTGTAATATATTCAGCACTTAAGTTACGGACTATCCTTTCTTCGGCTAAAATAGGATGTCCGGACCATTCTAAAAATGAATTCCAAAACTCATCCGGGGATTTTTCGGAAGCAGTAAGGCTTAAGGGATAGGAGAGAAAGAAAAGCAAAAAGAAGAATCGGAAAACCTTTGACATAGGCGGCTTTTATTATCCTGTATTACTCAAACCATAATCGAAAACCCTAAACTGAAAAGCTTTAAAAATATGAGCCTCCAAGAACTACATAAAATACAAACCACCAAATCTTCCTGGCAGGATTTTGTGGAATATAGCATCCATACTCCCTTTTATACCGAAACAAAGGCCAAAACCCAATCCTTGGTAGAGGCGATACAACTTACATTATTCCATGATTATCTCTCTACTTTTTCATCTGAAGAGAAGTCGGAATTCCTTTCTTCACCTAATGCATTCCAGGCATCTGCGGAAAAATTCGTGAATATTCTAGAAGGAGTGCGTTATTCCCAAGACGGGTATAATAAAAAAGAAAGGTCCCTATTTTTGGGGATGTTAAAGTCCTTACTGAAAGAATACAAGGTGGATGAGAACGGAGAAAGAAAGGATCTGGAAAGATATCATTTCTATAGATGTATTATCCGTTTTTGTTCGGATAAGGATTATATCTTTAGGGTGTACGAAAAATACAAATCCTATCTTTCTCAGGGCAGCGGGGTGTAATGGCCCAAAAGACATTAGTCGTTTCTTCAGATTGTCCCATTTGTTCCGTACTACGTGGTGCAAAGATCCCAGGTTTAATTCATCAAAATTCTTCTTTTATCGTCCGCCACGCTCCCGAAGATAAAAAAATCCCAGGTTATCTATATATAGAACCGATTTCCCATAGAGAAAAATACTCAGACTGGGACCCTAAAGAATTCAAGGATCTAGGAGAGACACTTTCTTTCGCAACGGATTGGATCCAAAAGAAGTATTCTCCTCCTAAAATTTATACCGTATTGATCGCCGAAAAAGTGGCCCATATGCATTTTCATCTAGTTCCTAGATACGAAGAAGTCAAAGGACCAGAGTACATTCGATTAGCATTGGAAGGTTTGGCCTCGGCTCCGGTCGGGATACCTTTCCCTAAATTCGAATGATCCTTTTTCCTTCCGTTATTATCAAAAAATTTCTGTCTAAAGTAAAAGGTTATGAATCAATCCAATATAGAAACCCTGATCGACGCGGGTAAAAAAAGAAAAGCGGACTTTGTTGAAATTTATGAAGAAGAATCCAGAAATTCCTCCATCGCACTCAGAGACCAAAAAATAGAACAATCACTTGCCGCAACCGATTACGGAATCGGGATACGATTGGTATACGGGACCGATGTATTGTATGCGTATACAAGCAACGACGACCAAGAACATTTACTTTCTTTAATCCACTTATTAGCAGATTCTAGAGGAGAAGTGGCAAATAACTCCGGTGCATTCACACTTCCGGGCGATGTTTCCAAATATTCTTTTTCTAAGAATATACATGATCCTAGAAAAGTTCCTCCATTTAGAAGGTTGGAACTCCTACAAACTGCGGATTCTATAGCAAGAAAAGTTTCTTCTAAGATCATACAAGTTGGAGTAAGCGCTTCCGATATAGTTACAAATGTTCTGATCGCAAACTCGGAAGGACTTTGGGTAGAAGATCTGAGAGTCAGAAGCAGATTTTTCCTTTCTGTCACAGCTGAAAACAAAGGAGAAAGATTCGTAGCAAGCGAATCTCCGGGTGCTCTAAAAGGATTCGAATTTTTTGAAAAATTAGCTGTAGAAGATATAGCAAGAAAAGCGGGAGAACGAGCGCTCTTCATGTTGGACGCAGGCTATATAGAAGGTAAAAAAATGCCTGTGGTCATGGGCAACGGTTTCGGTGGAGTAATTTTCCATGAAGCCTGTGGTCATCCTTTAGAGACGGAAGCGATCCGTAAAAAATCTTCTCCTTTTGTAGGAAAACTAGGAGAGTCTATAGCTCAGTCCTGCCTGACAGCTTATGACGACGGAACGATAGAAGAGCAATATGGCTCTTTGAAAGTTGACGATGAGGGAATGCCTACACAAAAAACACTTCTGATTGAAAATGGAATTTTAAAAGCCTATCTTGCTGATAGGATCGGATCTATGGAAACTGGATCCCCCAGAACAGGAAGCGGTAGAAGAGAATCTTACCAATACGCACCGGTTTCTAGAATGAGAAACACTTATATCGAAGCAGGAAAGGACTCATTAGATGAGATGTTTGCCTCGGTGGATTTCGGTCTTTATGCAAAAAGAATGGGCGGCGGTTCCGTAAACCCCGCGACCGGAGAATTTAATTTTGCGGTGGAAGAAGGTTACGTTATCCGAAATGGAAAGATCTCCGAACCTGTCAGAGGAGCAACCTTGATCGGAAAAGGTCATGAAATTCTTCCTAAAATTTCCATGGTAGGAAACGACTTGGAATTGGCTGCAGGGACCTGTGGCGCTTCTTCCGGCTCTATCCCTGTTACTGTAGGACAACCTTCTCTGAAAGTGGATGAGATCCTAGTGGGGGGAAGATAATGAATTTGGAACAAGCCGCCGGATTCGTATTGGAAGAAGGAAAACGTTACGGAATCGATTCCTTCGATCTGATCGCCACCGATTCAGAAGATATCGGAATTGAAGTATTTAAAGGAAGGATCGTTTCCACGGAAACTTCCCGCTCCAGAGGAGTGGGCATCCGAGTTCTGAACAATTCTCGTCCTGGATATTCTTACAGTGAACGTTTTAGCAAAGAAGCTCTTTCTCAAATGGTTAGAGATGCAATGGACCAGACTGAGATCACGGATCCTTTGGACATGGAATTACCGGGACCAAAAGTTTTGGCAGAAGTGGATCTAAAACATTATAATCCTGAATTAGAAAAATTGGATTTTGCTTGGATGAGAGAACTGGGACAAGCACTAGACCATGCTTCTTGGGAATCGGACAAAAGAGTAGAGAATGTTCCACATGTAGGTGTAGGAAGAAGTTCCACCCAAAGTTTGATAGCAAACTCAAAAGGTGTATACGTTAAAAAAGAATCGAATGTTGCCTATCTCGGAACAGGTCTTGTGGTAGCGGAAGGCGATATCAAGAAGATGGGGAGTTATTATCGTTCAGGAAGAGATATTTCCCAATTCGATCCATCCTATATTGCAAAAGAAGCGGCGTATAGAGGAACTGAACTTTTAGGGGCTAAGCCTCTCCCAAGCGGTGTGTATACCATCGTTTTAGGAAATCGTATCAGTCCCCAGATATTCGGAATGTTTTCTTCTCCTTATTTCGCGGATGCAGTCCAAAAAGGTTCTTCTCGTTTGGTCGGAAAACTAGGGAATGAAGTCGCATCTCCTGTATTAAGTATTTATTGTGAAGCTCATACTCCTGATTATCCAGGTTCACGTTTAGTAGATGCGGAAGGAATTCCTACATCGGCTCGCACCAAGGTCTTGGAGAACGGAGTCCTCAAATCTTACTTGTATAATTTAGAATCCGCCAAAAAGGACAATGTTGCTCCTACTGGCCACGGAGTTCGCTCTTATTCAGGAAGAGCCGGAACTTCTTTTTCCAATATGATCGTTCCTTTGGGGAATAAGACCAGAGAGGAACTTTTAGCTTCTGATACTCATTGTATTTTGGTGACCAAGTTGGAGGGGGGAGCAGGCTGCAGTGCGGTTTCCGGGGAAATTTCTATTGGGATCCAAGGTATCTATTATAAAAATGGAAAACCGGAACATGCAGTAGATCGGATCACAATGAATACGAACTATTTCGATCTGCTTCATAAGATCCAAGGGATTTCCAACGAATATTCTGACAGTTATTCTTCTATCAAGGTCCCTGATGTTTTGATCTCGGAAATTCACGTAGCAGGTTGATCATGTCGGAAGAAAGAAATAAGCCCGAAACATACTTACTTTCTAAAGAGTTGGAAGAAGCGGTCCAAGTAGCAGAGATCACAGCAAGACCCTTATTATTAAAGGGAGAGCCAGGAACAGGAAAATCACTTTTAGCGGATTATCTTTCCTTCAAGACTAAGAAAAAATTATATTCTTGGCATGTAAAATCCACCTCTCTTGCAAAGGAAGGTTTATATTTTTATGATGCGGTTTCCAGACTGAACGATTCCAGATTTACGGAAGATAAGGAGAAGGTACGCAATATCGAGAATTATATCCGATTGGGCGCCCTCGGTGAGGCATTCTCCGCAGAGGAACATTCTGTAGTCTTGATAGACGAGATAGATAAGGCAGATATAGAATTTCCGAACGACTTACTTTTAGAATTGGACAGAATGGAATTTGTCATCCAGGAAACCGGTCGTAAGATCAAGGCGATTCATAGGCCTTTGACTCTGATCACTTCCAATAATGAAAAAGAACTTCCTGCGGCATTTTTAAGAAGATGTATTTTTCATTATATAGATTTTCCAGAACCTTCCTTTATGGCCGATATTGTTTCTTCCCATTTTCCTAAGATTGAATCTTCCCTTTTGAAAAGGGCACTCGAGTCTTTCTATGTTATCCGCACCATGGATGATATGAAAAAAAAGCCGGGCACAAGCGAACTACTGGATTGGATCCAAATTCTAATTCATATGGGAGCAAAACTTCCGGAAGACGGAAGGATCCCTTATATAGGTGCTCTTGTGAAGAATGAAGAGGATCTGAAATTGTTCAGATAAAGGTTTTGTTTTTTCCGTTTTTCTACAGGCTGAAATCATCCGGAGTCCCGATCTCGACTGTGGAACTCCTGGATTTTCTAAAGGCGACTGAGGTTCTTACTAGAAACAAAACATTTCTTTCCGTTCACGAATTCTATAGAGTTTCCAGACTTTGTTTAGTAAAAGACGTTAAATATTACGATGCATTCGATCTTGTATTCACCGAACTTTTCGGAGAAAGAGGAGTTCTGAAAGAATCCTTTCGTAAAGAAATTATGGATTGGCTTTCTAATATATTCGAAAATCCGAATAAACTCCCTCCGGGTATGATCCCTCCAGAAGAACTCTGGAAAGAGTTTTTGGACCGACTCCAGAACCAAAAAGGGGAACATCATGGTGGGAACAAATGGATCGGCACAGGGGGAAGTTCTCCTTTCGGTCATTCCGGAGTAAATCCCGGCGGAGTTCGGATCGGAGGAGAAGGCGGTGGAAAGTCAGCGATTTTCCAGGCAATGGAAAGGAAATATAAGGACTATAGAACTGACGAACAGTTGGATGTTCGACAGATCAAAATTGCGCTCAAAAAACTCAGGAATTTAAGAAAGGAAGGGATCCCTGAATTTCATCTTCCTAAAACAGTGGATGCTACCTGTAGAAATGCGGGAGATCCGGAACTTGTATTTGATCGTACGAGAAAGAACGGGATTAAAATATTACTTTTAATGGATACAGGAGGGAGTATGACTCCTCATGCCGAAAGAGTAAGTAAACTTTTTTCGGCTGCCCATCAAATGAATCATTTCAAGGAATTCGGACATTATTATTTTCACAATTCAGTTTACGATTCAGTTTACCCTAAGGGAGACCTCAGATATCCTATCCCTCTAAAAAATCTTTTTAAAAAACATAAGGATGATACCAAACTGATCATAGTGGGAGACGCTTACATGGCTCCTTATGAACTTTTGGATCCTTCCTACGGATTTTATCATTCCAGGTTTAGGGAGGAATCCAAACTGCCAGAACATCCTGAATCCGGTTTGGACAGCTTCAGAAGGATCAAGTCCCATTTTAGTAATACGATTTGGATGAATCCTGAACCTAAAAGATACTGGGATGCGCCTACTATCTACGAACTTAAAAAAGTATTTCCAATGTTTTTTCTGAGTGTAGACGGATTAGAAGACGGGATCCGAGAACTTTTAGGAAAAAGATAATTAAGGTTTTAGAAGAAATCTATATTCTATACTAACCTCGTCCTTTGCCGTTGCAAATAATAGACTAGGTCTTTCCACATCAAAATCGCTCATCAAAACTTGGAATTTCCCTGAGAGAATTGTTTCTTGTCCTTCTCTCTGGATACTTGCAATTGACTTGATCGATTTGGTTTTTCCTTTGACTGTCAAGTTTCCAGTGATCGTCCATTCGTTATCTTTTGCAGTAATGGAAGTGCTCGTAAAGCTGATACTGGTGATCGTAGGATATCCTAAAGATTCTATAATATGTTCGTCCCTATTCTCGTCCCCGGATTTAATCTCTGAAAGTGGAATCTCTATTTTTATAAGTTTAGGGATTTGTAAGCTGTTGCCGCTGACAGTCAAACTTGTAGGACTTACCGTGGTTCCGGAACATTTTCCATAAACGGTTTTGAAAGGATGGATTGCTATAAAATTGATCTGAGATTCTTGTAGCTTCAATTCTTCCGAAAAAGTGGAAGAGATACTTAATAAAAACAAGATCAAAAAACGTAAAATAAAAGACACGTTAACTACTCCTTAAAAATAAAAAACCGCGATAGAAACACTAAATGCTCCAAAACCTGCCCAACCGATTGCTCTCATTTCATTTGCAGCACTCGGACCTTCCTTAGAGATCCTTTCCCCAATGAATGGAAGTGCAAGCATCGCCGGCAAATGGATCCAGATCATTGCCTTATGAGTGAATATTGTACTTAGACCAGGCTCTCTTTCTAAAGTTTTGGAAGGGGAGAAGAATGCAAGTCCTGCGGTCAGCGCATACAGAGTAAAAGTGGTCCCCGCCAAAGCAGAATGCATACTACCGGAGGATTCCGAATCCCAAGGAGAAGATTTCATGAGCGCAGTATATAAAAACAGATTTTTTTGAGGATCCGATATCAGCAAATAATTTGCGTAAGGTTCGTATTCTCTTTTGAGGTTGGAAAGAGCTTGTTCTCCCACTATATTTGTAGCGAGCCAGAATCCCCAGGTCAAAAGGCCCAAACCTTGGTGCCAGTCCAAAAGAGAACGACGTACTTGCAGACGTTCCTTTTCTTTTTGTAGATCCTTGGACTCTGAGTTGTTTAAAGTAGAAGTTTCCTGGCTATAAAATCCGGGAGAATACTTGGAATAATCAGGAGTGAAAGGATGAACTTCTGTCCAGCCTGAGAAATCGTTATAAACGTACGGAGAAGAATGCAGCATCGTACTTGTGCAGAAAAGGAAAACGATAGAAAAGAATAATTTCTTTTCGAAAGCCATATCCCAGTCATAAGACAAACTTTAAAAAAGAAAATCATTATTTGGACGGAGAGATAAAAAGGAATAGGCCATATATATTTCGGAATAAACAAAAGGTTCCAAACTCAGACATTACCCGAGGATTTTGAGAATGCGGATCTGTATTATCTTCTGCTTTGGACTTTTCTTAATACTTCCGTAACAGCCTGGGTATATCCATCAAATACACCCTTGTCGTAATCGGATAAGGATTTGTAGCTCAAACCGGAAAACTCTTTTAGAAGTTTGGAAAGTTCTTCTTCTATTACATTTTTGCGAATATATACTGTTTCGAAATGGTTCGGATGCATAAAGTTTATCCGTAAAATTCTGATCTAAGCCTAAGACCGATTTCTTTTTGATGTCTTATTAAGAACTTAGGATATTCCATTTTCAACCAATTTATCGCCTCGCGGTATCTAACGTATTCTTTTTCCTTACGTTTGAATTCGGGGCTATGAATGGAATTTTGGCCGTTTTTGATCCTTGTAGGAAGTATATGATGTAGGATTTCGTGATGGACCACATGTTCCAAAACATAGATAGGAACGTTTTTATGATCCAGGATCGGGCTGATACGTATATTCATATTCCGTTTTTCGTAACTACCCAATCTTCTTTTTCCAAGGCGATCCGCCCAGCCGATGGATAGGAGTTTTGGATCCATTTTAGGAAAATAGAAAGAAGAAATTCTTTCTAAGATTGCTTTCAGATCGTAAGCAACGCCGTTTTCCCTTAATTTTTTGAAATTCCCGGTCCCGGATTCGGGAAGAGAATTCAAGAACTCCGCCACTTCTTCCTTCCAGATCTGTTTCGGTTTGAGTCCCAATAATTTAGAAATCAGTAATGAGAGAAAAGAGAGGATTGTTTCTTCTTCCGCGTCCATTAAGGAAGTATGAAATTTGGCTGCTAAGATCCCGTTATGATAAGATACAGAGTGATTTCCGTTTCTGTAGGGATAAAATTTGAGTTCTACGGAACGGACCTGACTATCTTTGAAACGCCTGGACCTACCTTTTAAAGAATCCCAAACGGAAACCAGAAGTTCTTCCCAGTTCCTGTCGGGGCTAGGGTCAGGAACCGAAAAACTCTCTAATTCTTTTTCTGGCATCTGACTCGTCTTGGTTTTGGTTTTTTTGAGAAGAAGAAGGATTAGAGGATTCTTCTTTTTTAACGATAAAACTTTTATCTAATACTTTTTCAGGTTCTCTGATCTCTTCTATAAATCTGGAAACTCGATTAAAATACTGTGTATTTTTCTGTTGAGAGATCTGAGGGTAGGTGAGTACTAATTTCTTTTTAGCTCTTGTGATTCCCACATAAAATAATCTTCTTTCTTCTTCTAAGTTTTTTTCTCCTCTTCCGGAAGGAAAAGAACCTTCTGATACATTCAATATTACAACAGTATCGAATTCCAATCCTTTGGAAGAATGGACCGTGGATAGAACCAATCTTTCGTCTTCTTCCTCAGGAGAAATTTTGTCTAAGCTTCGACTAGGTCCTTCTAAACTCATATCCACCAAAAACTCATGTAGAGTTTCGTATTTTTGAGAAAGAGTTAAAAATGCATTCAGGTCTTCTAATCTTCTTTTATAATCATCATATTTCTTTTCAAGTAATGGAGAATAATAATCTATAAAATTGCTTAAAAGTTTTTTTAGATCTTTTTCCGAGTCGTTGGTCAGATCATATAATTCTTTTAAATAGGATGCAGTAGCACCTTTCGATTCGGAAACGATCTTTTCCAGATTTCCGCCCGATTTCTCCAAATCTGTCAGAATGGATCTTGCCTTTGAGGCACCGATTCCTGGAAGAAGAAGTAAAACTCTCAGCCAAGAAACAGAGTCAGTCTTATTTTCCCTAATTTTTAGAAGAGAAAGATAATCCTTTGCATGAGCGCTCTCTACGAATTTTTTTCCGCCGAATTTTAAGAATGGGATATTTCTCTGGGACAATACTAGTTCCAGTTGGTTTGAATTCCAGCCGGATCTAAATAGAACTGCTATTTCCTTTAATGGAATACCGTCTTCTCTTCTTTCTAATATAAGATCGGCAATCCCTTCCGCTTCTTCTAACTCGTCTGAAAATCCGACGAGTGCAGGTTTTTGAAAGTCTTCGTTTTTGGTGTATAGGTATTTCTCGTATTTTTCCCTAAAATTAGAAAGGACCACATTTGCCAGATTTAAAATGGATGGGGTGCTTCTGTAATTTCTTTCTAAATAGATCGTTTTAGTTTTGGGAAACAGTTTCGGAAAATTGAATATTCCGTTTACATCAGCTCCCCGGAAGGAATATACACTTTGGGCATCATCTCCTACTACCAAAATGTTTTCATGATCTAATGCGAGTAGGCAAGTGATATGAGCCTGGATCTGGTTTGTATCCTGGAACTCATCCACCATAATATATTTGTACTGTTCTGAGATCTTTTTGCGAACGGTTTCATTCTTGTTCAGAAGGTCTCTTGTGTACGTCAAAAGATCATCATAATCTAATAGAGATCTTTGTTTTTTGTAATCTCCGTACTCTTGGAAAATTTTACGAACAGCAGATTCTTGGTCCAAAAACTTAGGATATTCAGCTTCTAAAAGTTCTTCTAAAGATTTTCCTCGATTGATGATGGACGAATGAAGAGAGATCAAAGTGTCATTGGAAGGAAACCTGGACTTCTGTTTGGCATATTCTCCCTCTGTTCTTAAAAGTTGGAATATATCAGAAGTGTCCGACTCATCTAAGACAGAAAACTGGGAGGAAAATCCGAGCACTGGTGCGTACTTTCTGAGAATATGACTTCCGAAAGAATGGAACGTACCTCCGTGAACACGGGCGCAACGTTTATCCAGTAGAGATACCGCTCTGGAGAGCATTTCTCTTGCCGCTTTTCGAGTGAATGTTAGAAGTAAGATGTTTTCGGCGGGAATGCCGGATTCAACTAATTTGGAAAGTCTGTGAACGATTGTTTTTGTTTTTCCCGTTCCGGCACCGGCGATCACTAAAACCGGGCCGTTTAGGGTCTCGATAGCTTCCTTTTGTTTTTCGTTAAGTGACTCTAAGGACGCACTCATTTGAGATCAGTGGTGGTGATGTCCCCCCTCACCGTGAACATGCCCATGACTCACTTCCTCGTCAGTTGCTATCCTGATATTTACGATCTGGACATCGAAAATCAGATCCACCCCAGCTAGAGGATGGTTTCCGTCCACGATCACAGATTCTCCCTTGATATCAGTAATCGTATAAACAGTATCCGGCTCATCGGTTTGGAACATCATTCCTACACTCAATTCTTCCCCTTCCGGGAATTGGCTTTTAGGCACATCGAAAACTAGTTCAGGATTTTTTTGGCCATACGCCTTATCAGCGGAAACAGAGATTACTTTTTTATCTCCCGTAGTCAGACCTTTAATTTCGTCTTCTAGACCGGAAATGATTTGTCCGGTCCCTTCCAGATAAGAAAGAGGGTGGCTTCCTTGAGAAGAATCGATTTCGTTTCCTTCTTTATCTGTTAATTTATAGTGAAAAGTCACTACTCTTGGGTTCATTTATTGCTCCAACCGGGGTTAAGCCCTTGACGGGGAAGGGAGGGAAGTTCCGGCACGTAATTTAAGTTAGTATATTCTTGGAAGATCCTAGGACAATCAGATTTTTGAGGCTAAGTCAAAAGTCGTAGGAAATTTCGACTCCGAAATTCTCTACATCCTTAATAAACTGTTCTACTCGATTTGCCAAAAAGAACCAAGAATCTCTATGAACAATATCATTTAGAAAATTCAGGAATCGATTTGTATTTCTAAGAGCGAATTCCCTGTCTTGGGTGTAGTTTAGAAGAACTGTATATGCCAAAGACTTTAGAACTTTATCATTTTCAGCTAATTCAAAATACCCAGGGATATCAGGCTCGAATAAGCTAAGCCTAGTTTTGGCACTCCCTTCGGTTACATACAAATTATAATCTGCTGAGTTCGGCACTCTGTCGGCTGAGTATACTTTCATTTTAGGCAACTCCTCTAAGAAACCAGAGGAAAATGTGGTTTCCATTAAGAAACATACCCACAAAAAGTCAACGGGAAAGAATAGTTTTGGCATTTCTTCGCCACAAAACAAACCTAAGTTTAGAGAATGTTTTAGGAAACCTTTCTGAAATATTCTGTTGGACGGAACATTCTTTGCCCGTCCAATCGGTAACCCTCCAGTAATTCTAAAAGTATAACATCTGTTATTCCTAGTTGAAAATAAATTTTTACTAATATACTTTTTTTAGTTTTGTTCCGTTCCGATCCTGGTTGCCGCTAAGTAACCTTCTAACATGGCTCTTTTGGCATCTATTCCGGAGGCATCTTTTGCTCCGCCGATCAGATAAGAAGGGATTTGGCTTCTTTCCTTGCTGAAAGTTTCGTATAAGGAAGCATCACTTGTTTGTCCGGCGCAAAGAATGATAGAATCGCATTCTAATGTTTTTGCTCCCTCTTTTTTGGTCTCTATTACAAGTCCTTTATCGGTCACTTCTTTATAGGTAAGAGAGGATAGGAAATCCACACCCTTAGATTGTAATTCTTGTAGAAGCGCCCAGGAGGTAGTGGCTCCGAGACCTGCACCTACTTTTCCATTCCTTCTTAAGATAGAAACTTTTCTATGTGCTGTTTCCGGTTGAATCGCAGCTTGTGTGTATGAGTTTACGTTATATTTCTCGAAGTAGGTAGGGATATCCGGATCCTTCTCCTCTGTAAGCTTATGAGCAACGTCTACACCGATTCCTCCACCTCCAATGATGGCCACTTTGGATCCTGCTTTGAAAGTCCCATTCAAAAATTCCACATAGCTTGCATGAGGCTTTTTGTCTAATCCTGGAAGATTTAAGTTTCTAGGTAGAACTCCAGTCGCAAAGATTACTGCATCCGGTTTAAGATCATCTAACAGTTTCAGATCCGCTTTTGTGTTTAGACGGATATCTACCTTTAAACGAGGAAGTTCGTTTTTGAAATAGCGGATCGTTTCATAAAATTCGAATTTACCCGGTATGGCAGCGGCCAAATTCAATTGGCCCCCCAATTTTTCGGAAGCTTCTAAAAGAATAACTTCATGCCCACGTAAAGCGGCAACTCTTGCTGATTCCATTCCGCCTGGGCCGGAACCGACTACTACCACTCTTTGTCTTTTTGCCTGAGGAAGTGATTTCCATTCCAGCTCTCTGTTTGCGGAAGGATTCACTAAACAAGAAACCATTTCTTCTTTAAAAGTATGATCCAAACAAGCTTGGTTACAAGCGACACAGGTATTCACTCTTTCCGTTTGGTTTTCTTTGATCTTATTTACGATATCTGCATCCGCTAAGAATGGTCTTGCCATACTTACTATATCAGCTTCTCCGGCATTCAGTACTTGGATGATTGTCTCGGGCATATTGATCCTGTTGGAAGCGATGATTGGAATTCCAGGAACTGCATTCTTTACTTTACCTGCGATCTTTGCCCATGCGCCTCTTGGAACTAACTGAGAGATAGTTGGAATACGAGACTCATGCCAACCAATCCCGATATTGAGTGCATCTGCTCCTGCTTCTTTTAGTTCGGTTGCAAGTGAGATCACTTCTTCGAAGGTTGGGTTGCCTGGGATCAAATCGATCCCGGACATTCTTACGATCACTGGAAAACCAGGGCCAACTTGTTTACGGACTTCTTTCATTGTTTCGATCGCAAATCTTCTGCGGTTTTCAGCAGAACCTCCGAACTCGTCCGTTCTTTTGTTAGTCACTTCGGAGAAGAATTGGTTTACCAAATATCCTTCAGAAGCCATAACTTCTACCGCTCTGAAACCTACTTGTTTTGCACGTAATGCGGAAGATCCGAAATCACGGATGGTTCTCCATGCTTCTTCCGTTGAAAGTTCTTTTGGTATGAATCGGTTGATAGGTGCGCGTAAAGCAGAAGGAGCTACGAGTTCTCTGTGATAAGCGTATCTTCCCGCATGGAATAATTGTGCGCAGAAAATTCCCATTGGCTTGAGAACGGAGGCGACTTTTTCAAGTTCGTGGCAGTCTTCTTCCTTCTGGAAATCAAAAAAAATATTAGAACCTTTTCCTTCCGCATTTACCGAAATTCCTCCGGTGGTAATTAGTCCAACTCCTCCTTCGAACCTTCTTCCATAGAATGCAGCCATTCTATCAGCGGTATGGGGCATTCCCTCCAAACCCAAGTGCATGGATCCCATGATAATACGATTTGAAATAGTTTCGGCTCCGATATCTATCGGGCGAAAGATTGGGGAAATATCTAAAGAAGACATTCACAGTCCGCCTTTCTCTTTATTTGAGTAGAACACTCGTTCTACTAAGAAAGGATTTTTACTGAATTTGGAACTGGCAACGGTTTTTCTAGGAATTTTGAAAATAGATACCGAACATGATTCGGCAAAACTATTTCAATTGATAGAAAAACGATTTAAGGCTGAGATATACGCTTGAGAACAAGCCTCAATAATATCAGTAGAGCTTGCTTTTCCTACAACTCTTTCTCCATGTTTTTCTAAAGTAACGGAAGCTTCTGCCAAAGCGTCTTGTCCTTCTGTTACAGGAGAGATCACGAGCTTAATGAGCTCCACATCGGAGATAGTTGCCTTCTGGATTGCCTTAAATATAGAATCTACAGGACCGTCGCCTGTTGCGGATTCTTCTTTGAGATTTCCTTCGATGGAAAGTCGGATACTTGCAGTAGGTGTGCTCTTAGTTCCGGTAGTTACATGAAAACTTTCTAATACATATTTATCGTTGGAAGATTTTCTGGATTCGTCTGCGAATAATGCACGGATATCCTCATCGAAAATTTCTTTTTTACGGTCTGCGATCTCTAAAAATCTTTGGTAAGCCGCTTCCAATTCTTCCGGATGAGGACTGAATCCTAGACGAACAATCCTATCTTTGAAACCGGCTCTTCCGCTATGTCTGCCGAGTACCATACGGTTGGATTGGATGCCCACACTTTCAGGCGTCATGATCTCATATGTTTCTCTATTTTTCAAAACACCGTCTTGGTGGATCCCTGACTCATGAGCGAACGCGTTTGCACCTACAACCGCTTTATTCGGTTGGACTACCATTCCTGTGATCGTTTTCACTAGATAGGAGGCCTTTGCGATCTCTTCCGTTTGGATCCTGGTTTGTATTCCGAATTTGTCCTTACGTGTACGAAGTGCCATGACCACTTCTTCCATAGCTGTATTACCGGCTCTTTCTCCGATACCGTTTACAGTACATTCTACTTGCCTTGCTCCGTTTTGGATAGCGGCCAAACTATTGGAAGTCGCAAGTCCTAGATCGTTATGGCAATGCGCGGAGAATATTGCTTTCTCGCTTCCTTTTACGTTCTGGATCAGGAATTTGAATAATTCACCATACTCGTACGGTGTAGTATATCCTACAGTATCCGGGATATTGATCGTGGTAGCGCCAGCTTCAATGACTGCTTCACAAAGTTCTCTTAGGAACTCAGGCTCGGAACGAGTAGCATCTTCCGGTGAAAATTCCACGTCGTCCACATGATCTCTGCAGATCTTGACTGCTTCCATAGCCATTTTCAAAACCTCGGAAGCATCCTTTCCTAGTTTGAATTTCATATGAATGGGAGAAGATGCGATAAAAGTATGAATTCTTCTTTTTTTAGCGGGAATGATTGCTTTAGCGGCAGCTTCTAGATCCGGGCGAACTGCTCTTGCGAGTGCCGCGATAATCGGACCTTCTACCTCTCTGGAAATTCTTTGGACTGCCTGGAATTGAACGGGAGAAGATACCGGGAAACCTGCTTCGATCACATCCACATTCATTTTAGCGAGCTGGAGTGCGATCTCTATCTTCTCATTCTCGCTCATTGCCGCGCCTGGACACTGTTCTCCGTCTCGGAGAGTGGTATCGAAAATCCGAACAAAATCCAAATTTGAGTTCATATGCTTGGAAAACTTCCCTAACTCCAAAATTATAGTCTGAATTGGGCCGTAAACCCAATAAATACCAGGTTTTGCGCTTTCGGAGGTTAGACTTAAAACATGGATCAAGACTCTCTAAGTTTCTTTGGAGCCGGTTTAAAAGCAGACGATTGTGCAGAAACTGCCTGGCTTTACTCCGAACTTTTCGGGGGAGAAGTCCGAGTGTCTAGTCCAGGTCATGCTGAACTTCTCTTTTTCGAAAACCAAAGAGTGATCTTTAGTAGGGAAACAGATGAATGTCCCGTGTCTCCCGGAACCTTGGTCTGGAAGATCCAAAAGACCCAGGTAGCATCATTCGAAACCAAACTTTTGGGCTCAGGATTTCGGAAAGAATCCGAGACAGGTAAGTATTCTTCTTATCTAGATCCTTGGAAAAATCGGATCTGGTTATACTGGTAGTTTAAAAATTTTCACACAAAACCCGAAGTTTTGGTTTTTAACCAGGATAAGGTTGGATTTCCTCTTTTCCTTCCTTGAGAGCTGCTTCAGCCATCTTATGAGCATCTTCTCCTAAATATCTTTCGATCAGGTAATGAGCCAGATAGATAACCGGGGTGATCCCGATCGCTATGAAGATCTTGTATCCAAAGTTGGTATAAGAGATGGAGTTCAGGGTTTGGAAATCATAGGTTCCCCAATATGCCACGAAGATGACGACATAAGAATCCAAGAGTTGAGAGAAGATGGTGGAACCTGTGGCTCTTAGCCAAAGAAGTTTGTTTTTAGTCTTTTTACGGATCAAATGGAAGACTTGGATGTCCACTAACTGTCCGATCAAATAGGCTACGATAGAACCTGTGATCACTTGCCCTGTATTAAAAAATACCACCTGAAAAGAATGGTCGTCTACCGGGGAATTTCCTGCCGCAGGAATGGCCATATCCAATTGAAGAAGGAAGAAAGCCAAAACGATCATTACCATTCCAACTAGAGTGAGATATCTGACTCCTCTTCTTCCATAATACTCGTTCAAAAGGTCCGTTACGATAAACGTAATGGGGAAGGGAATCACTCCCAAGGTCATGGTCAGAGCCTTATTCCCGATCAGCACTTGGAACCATTTGGAGCCTGTCACCTCTGCCATCAAAAGAAAGGTTATGAAGATGGAACCTAAAACGAAAAATAATTTGAAAGGCCGGTGAAACTGCATCTGAGGAAAAATCTTGCGAATTAAGTCTCTGTCAATCAAAGAACAGATAGGATTCCCACAAACGTTTGACAGACAGGCCAACTATAAATCACTGGAAGAGAGTCGGTGCTTTACTTTTAGCCTCCGCGATTCGATAAATATATAGAGCTCAAATGAATCCAAACGATGAACCTTACACCCCAGAGGACTTAAGCCGTCCAGTGCCATACCAACCTAAAAAGCAGCCTCTCTGGCAATCAAGCCTAGTGAGCCTTACCTGGCTGGTACTTTCCGGAATTTCTTTTTATCTAGGACTCCAAGCCTTAAAGGCGGACCCTAAAGCTGATTCTGCCCAAGCTGGAACAGAACAGGTAGCATTCCAAAATACTACTCTAAAATCGGACCTGGCTCCTACAGAGGGGGCTTGGGAATCTTGGAAGAAATGGTGGAATTCCAACAATCCTTCTTCCGAGTCGGATGGGACTTCCAACACCGTAAGTTCTTCCGAGCCTGAATCTGAAGACGATCCTGCTTTCAGAGCTTCTACCTGGTTCTCGGACTATGAAGCGATGAAACGTACGGTTCATCTATACAATGAGATCCATCCATTCATCTACGGATTCAAAGGAAGAGAGACAAATAACGGAGATCTTTATTCTCTTTGGGGATCCGCTCAAAAACATGCACGTGTTGCAGAACTTAAATCCTTAAATCCAAGAGTTAAGATCATTCCTACTATTTTCCGTTGGGAAAATAAGAACGAAAAGATCTCTGAAAACATTGGTCTGAACGGACGTAATGATATTAGGGACAAACATATCCAGAACATTCTGAATGAAGTGGATACTTATGGTTTCGACGGGATCGATATTGATTACGAAGGAATGAGCTGCGAGAAAAAAGAGAAGTTTGAGGAGTTCATCGTTCTTCTTTCTAAAGAGATCCACAAACGTGGTAAACTTCTTTCTGTTGCGGTTCACCCTAAAACTGCGGCTAAAAAAACCAGCCAAAAAGCATGTAAGGGTTTAAAAGAAAAAATTAATATGGATTTTGCCGAGAATTGGAGAGGTCCAATGACCCACGATTACGCTTTCTTGGCAAAACATGCAGACAGAGTAAAGGTGATGGCTTACGAACTTCATCCTCGTAAGTATAGAAACCCAGGACCTGGGCCTCAGGCTCCAAACGTTTGGATCAGAAATATCATCACTTATGCAAAAGAAAGAGTTCCTGCTAAAAAATTATATATGGCGATCCCGACTTACGGATACGATTGGGCTCTGAATTGTAACGCAAAGATCAAGTCGGTATATTGGTCCGATGCATTAAAACGCCAACAACTCGGTGTGACCAAACAACCTACGAATATCAGCCAAGTTTTGGCGGATAATAAGAACTCAGGTTCTTGGACAAATCTTTCCAAGTTCAGCTGGGTTCATGAGGGTAAAACTTACGAAGATCCAAGTATATGGTACAAGTCGGAAGGTTGCGATCGTGTAGCATTCTTCATGAACAGAAAAGCTTTCGAAGAGAAAATGACCCTATTAAGATCTTATGATATAGGTGGATTCTCTTTCTGGCAGCTATTATCTGATAATGATCCAGGTATTAACGATTATTTGGAATTACTTGTGACTAATAAACTTCCTCCCGTTCCAAAGGCAAAACAGCCGCTTGCTCCAACTCCTGACGTAAAACAGGCAGCACCGGAAGAAGGTCAGGAAGAAGCCAAGAACACCCAGGATCTTGTCAAAAAGTAAACATACAATCATTACAGAAGATCCTTCCCTAGCAGCAAAAGTGCTGAAAGAGGGAGGGATCGTTCTATTTCCGACCGAGACTGTTTATGGTCTTGGTGCGGATTCCAGAAATCTCTCTTCTTGTTTAGAAATTTATAAAATTAAAAATCGCCCTGCAGATAATCCCCTTATAGTTCATCTTGGAAATCCAGCCCTGATCCCCGATATAGGAGAAGTTACCGAAGCTGCAAAGATATTGATCAGACAATGTATGCCTGGTCCTTTAAGCTTAGTTTTAAAGAAGAAGGATAAGTCCGTTTTTTCTACAGGATTGACTACCATTGCGGTAAGAGTTCCTTCTCATCCAAAAGTTTTGGAAATGCTTTCTTATTTTGGAGGACCGGTTTCTGCTCCTTCTGCAAATCTTTCGGGACAACCATCCATTACAAGATTAGATGATGCGATCTCCGAGTTTGATGGACAAGTGGATCTGATCTTGAAAGGTGCTGAACCGGAAATAGGTTTAGAATCCACTGTTGTGGATTTTTCCGTTTCTCCTCCTAAACTTTTACGTCCCGGATATTTTGGTTGGGAAGAATTACAAAAATATGTTCCTGACCTAGAAAATTATAGCGATCTGAAAGAAGGGGAAACTCCTTCTAGTCCCGGGCGCAAGTATAGACATTATGCGCCTAAAGCAAAGGTGATCTTCACAGAAAATCAAAATCCAGATAGAGAATCTGCCGCAATCGGGATCGGTCTGATCAGAGGTTGGAAATTCGCTTTGGATCTGAGAAACAACTCAGAGTATATGAAAAATTTATACTCTTTCTTTAGAGATTGCGATCGTCTCAGGATCTCGAAAATTTATTGTTTTCCACCTGCAAATGCTTCCGGAAAAGAAGCGATCTTAAATAGGATTTTAAAAGCACAAGAATCTTAAAGTTCTGATAATTCTTTTGCAATTTCAGAGAGATGTAGGACTTCCAACGGGTTTTGCTTTTTCTCCGAGTTAAGTTTAGAAAAGAAAGAAAACTTTGAGAACTGCATCCCTGGTTTCAGATCCTGGACTAAGTCTTTCCAATTATAAGTTCCCGGAAGATAGCGCACGTCGATCTTTTTTGATTTTAGTTCTTCTTTCAGATTTTGTAATATATCTAAAAAAGAGTCGCAGGAGTCTAAAAATCCTGATTTGCGGAAAGTTTCTCCTGTGAAAACTCTTCCTTCTCCCCAATTCTTCTCTAATTCTTGGAAGGTGGTTTTTCTGGACTCTATTACTCGGCTATAGAATAAATCTCTGGATCTAAGAACTTCTCTTTTCAAGAACTGTTCCGATTTAGGGGATAGTTTTCCGTATTCGGATAGGATGTCTCTATGAGTATAAAATCCGATCCTTTCTTTTTGGACTCCGAATTTATCGTATAATTTCTTTAATTCGAATCTCATCATTACCGCACCGATAGAGCCTACGATGGAATAGGGAGTCCCGTGGATTTCTTTCGTGGCACAGGAGAGGTAATATCCGCCGGATGCGGCAACATTCAATACGTATGTGATCACCGGTTTTTCTTTCGAAAGTTTTTTGATCTCTCTATACAGAAGCTCGGAAACAAGTGCGCTCCCTCCTGGAGAGTTCATTTCTAAAACGACTGCCGCCACTTTTGGATCTTCTTTTAGATCCTTAAAAATTTCCTGGTAGTACCTAAAAGATACCTGTCTGGATCTAAAATCTTCTTCTCTTCCTAGATCAGGCAAAATGTTTCCCTGTATGGGGAGCACAGCAACAATCGGAACCGATTTAGAGATAAGTGAAAAATTGGATTTTTTATGATATACTCTGAAACCTTTAGCGCTAAGTTTTTTGTATTTAGGCTTATCAGTTTCCTTCTCTTTTTTATAATTTTTGAATAGATAGTTTTCTTCGAACTCGTCTTCTTCCACGAATTCAGTAATAAATCCGATCTTCTTTAGTTTTTCAGAACTGAGGATCGGTTCTTCTAAAACTTTAAGATCTAAATTCGAGGACTTCTTGAAACCGTCCGAGAGTAAATCATTTAGGTCATCTAGTAAGGTTTCTAGATTTTTTCTAGCAGGAGCTGAGAAGGATGATCTCTGGAATGTCTCTCCGAAAGATTTAAATGCGCCGCTTGCATAGGTTTCCACACCTACGCCGAGTTTTTTAGCAGTACCACCAAAAAAATAAGGTTCAGCCGAAGGTAGTATAGGAAAGAATTCGGATGCAGAAGAAGAATATCTGTATTTACACTGAGAGAGTAATAGTAATGCCTTTGTTCCTCCTCCTAAACAGAAACCGGACGTCTCAATTCCTTTTTCGTTCAGTACTTGGATGGATTTACAGATATTCCAAACTTCTCCAAATCCGTACTCTGGATTAGAAATATGGAAAGAAACTTTTTTCAAACCTGGGACCTTTGTTAAGGCATTTAATCCCAATAAAAAATCGACCAAGAAGGGATCTTCTTCTTTCGAAACCAATAGTTTGACAAAGAAAGATTTTTTATCGAAGGAAAAAGAAGAAGGAATTTCTAAATAGAAATGATCTCCCTTACGGATAGTCCAGGATAAGATCCTAAATCCTTGGAACAAAATCCGGATCGGTAAAAAAACAAGAGAGA
This sequence comes from Leptospira johnsonii, assembly GCF_003112675.1. NCBI lineage: Bacteria > Pseudomonadati > Spirochaetota > Leptospiria > Leptospirales > Leptospiraceae > Leptospira > Leptospira johnsonii. Next base: position 351,382 of record NZ_BFAY01000005.1, read on the forward strand.
ACAGAATTCTAAACATTGGAAATTCCTTTTGGCGACCAAAGTAAAACGGACATTTATTCCGGAAAACGTAAAATTACGGAAGGAAAACCGCTTTTCAGCCAGGCTTTCCAGAATTTATCTGAAACCTAAGAGAGGGTTAATCGTTTGGATCATATCCGCATCCGAGGAGCTCGGGAGCATAATCTTAAGAATATCAATGTAGATATTCCGCGGGACAAACTCGTAGTGATCACTGGACTTTCCGGTTCCGGTAAATCTTCTCTTGCTTTCGACACAATCTATGCGGAAGGACAGAGAAGATATGTAGAAAGTCTCTCTGCTTATGCCAGACAATTTTTGGGTCAGATGGAAAAACCGGATCTGGATCTGATCGAAGGACTTTCTCCAGCAATTTCTATAGAACAGAAAACCACACATCGTAACCCTAGATCCACCGTAGGAACTGTGACAGAGATCTATGATTACCTGCGTCTTCTATACGCAAGGGTAGGAAAACCTCATTGTCCAATTTGTGGAACTCCAATCCAATCTCTTTCCATCGACCAAATCACCGAAAGGATCCTGAATTTTCCGGAAGGAACTAAGATCCAAATTTTGGCTCCAATCGTTTCCGGCAAAAAGGGAGAACATAAGGATGTTCTAGAGAAGATCCGAAAAGACGGGTTTAATAGAATACGTCTGAACGGTGAGATCAAAACCCTAGACGAAGAGATCGTTCTGAAAAAAAGTTTTAAGGCAACGATTGAGATCGTAGTGGATCGTCTTGTGATCAAAGACGGAATTCGTTCTCGGTTGACAGACTCTGTGGAAACTGCTCTCAAACAATCGGAAGGAATTCTTCTCATGGACGATGGGAAGAAGGACCATACATTCTCCCAAAAACTTTCCTGTCCGAATCACCCGGAAGAATCCTTGCCTGAACTCTCTCCAAGATTATTCTCCTTTAATTCTCCGTTCGGTGCCTGCGAAACATGCGACGGGCTCGGAAGCCTTTTGGAATTCGACGAGGATCTGTTAATTACGGATTCTGAACTTTCCTTGGTCGAAGGTTGTATCGAAGCATGGGCGGGAGCAAAAAGTAATAGTTATTGGTTTTTAACAACCGTTCATTCTTTGGCGAAAAAATTAAAATTCGATTATAATATTCCTTGGAAGGATCTTCCTAAAAAGGTAAGGGATACCATTCTTTACGGGGACAAAAATCTCAAAATAGATTACGATTTCAGAAATGAAAAATCACATTATGAATTCAGTAGAGAATTCGAAGGTGTGATCCCTAACTTGAAAAGAAGATATAAAGAAGGATCAGAAGCAAGACGTCAGCAGTTAGAAGGATATATGACCAATCATAATTGTCCTGCCTGCGAAGGAAAACGTCTGAAACCTGTAAGCCTTCATGTAGAAGTCAACGGCCTGACAATAGATAAGTTTTCCGCTTTCAGCGTGGAGAAGGGTTTAGACTTCGTAAAATCAATGAAGCCTAAGGGAAGCGAAGAAATAATTGCAAGACCCATTCTGAAGGAAATCCAACAAAGACTTACTTTCTTGAACGATGTGGGGGTCGGTTACTTAAGTTTGGAACGAGCAGCTGGAACTCTTTCCGGGGGAGAAGCTCAAAGGATCAGACTTGCTACCCAGATCGGATCCAGGCTGCAAGGCGTATTATATATTTTAGATGAACCTTCTATCGGTCTTCACCAGAGAGACAATACTAAATTAGTCAATACTCTCAAGGATCTAAGAGATCTTGGGAACACAGTTTTAGTAGTAGAGCATGACCAGGAAACTATGGAAGAAGCCGACTGGCTGATCGATATGGGCCCAGGTGCAGGTGTTCATGGTGGAACAATCGTTTGTTCCGGAACTCCGGAAGAAGTTGCGAAAAACAAAAATTCGCTTACGGGTAAGTTTCTATCCGGCAAAGAATTCATTCCGGTGCCTAAAACTGTCCGAACAGGGAATGGAAAAAAACTCAAGATCGTAAATGCAAAAGAGAATAATCTTAAAAACGTAAGTGTAGAGATCCCTCTCGGAAAACTGATCGTAGTAACAGGTGTTTCCGGTTCCGGAAAGTCCACTTTGATCAACGATATCTTATACAATGCTGCGGCTCATAAAGTAATGAAGATGAGAACCGTCTGGGGAAAACACGAGAAGATCACTGGTCTAGAAGAAATAGATAAGATCATCAATATAGATCAGTCGCCCATTGGTAGAACTCCTAGGTCCAATCCGGCTACTTATACAGGACTTTTTACTGTAGTACGCGATATGTTCGCTGGGTTAGAAGAATCCAAACTCAGAGGTTACTCTCCCGGAAGATTCAGCTTTAACGTGAGTGGGGGAAGATGCGAGACCTGCGAGGGAGACGGTATCCTAAAGATAGAGATGCACTTCCTTCCGGACGTGTATGTGACCTGCGATGTATGTAAGGGAAAACGTTATAACCAAGAAACATTAGAAGTTCGTTATAAAGGTAAAAATATCTTCGAGATCCTGGAGATGACTGTCGAAGATTCTATCCCATTCTTCGAGAATATTCCTGCCTTAAAAAGAAAATTGGAAACCTTGGACGAAGTAGGTTTAGGTTATATCAAACTAGGGCAGCCTGCCACAACATTCTCAGGTGGAGAAGCCCAAAGGATCAAATTGGCTACGGAATTATCCAAACGTCCTACTGGAAAAACATTGTATATCTTAGACGAACCTACTACAGGACTTCATTTCGAAGACGTTCGACACTTGATGACTGTTTTACACACGCTTGTAGATCGCGGAAATTCTATGATCGTGATCGAGCACAATCTAGATGTGATCAAACAAGCGGATTGGATCATAGATCTAGGACCGGAAGGAGGAGACGGAGGCGGAAAGATCATCGCCGAAGGAACTCCAACAGAGGTGGCAAAGGTCAAAGAATCATTCACCGGACAATATCTGAAAAAAGTTCTAGGAAATTCAGGAAAGAAGGCAGGTTAAATTTTCCATCCAATGATGAAAGAATTAAGAGATAAACTTTCTTCCTTTCCTCCGGGAGAATTCAGATCCGTTTACAAATCTGTTTTGCCAGATATCGCAAAAGCAGGGTTACTCAATGCCTTAAAAAATGGCGAATTCAGGGCATTTCACGAAAAATTAATATTTCTTCCTTCTTTTCCTCATGGGATAGGAGTGGGAGTTGGATTGATGGCACAAACGAATGTAGCCGGAAAGATCCTAAAATTGGTACTCGGTTCCGAAGAAGGAGCTTCCATCAGAGAAGAATCCAAAAAATTAGCATTGGAACTCCAAGAAAGATTAGTGAACGGTTTAGGAATTTTAGGGCTTGGAGTGAGTGAACCTGGCTGGATGGGGAAACTCACCAATCTAAAATCCTCCGCAAAAGTACTTCCAAGCGGAGAAATAGAATTAAATTTTCATAAAGGATTTGTGACCAACGGAGCCGATGCAGAAGGTTACTTGGTGGTAGCAAAGGAAGAAGAGAAAAATCGTTTCGGAGTATTTTTTATCCCCAGAGATTTCCCCGGTTTAAAAATCGAAGAGGTGTATCTGGATGTCGCCAGAGAAGCCACACATTGTAAGATCACTGGTGAAAATTTTAAATTACCTTCTTATTATCATTTTATAGAAGATTATTCTAAATTAGGTTCCGATATCCATCTTTCTGAAATGCTATCAGCCGCGGTTCTATTTTGTGGAGCCATTCGTAAAATAGTATCTGATCTAAGCCAAGGAAGCGAATCTAGAGAAAGATTTTCCGTTCTGGGAAAACTCTGGGATCTAAGCGGACTTCTCTATGGAAAATGTCTAGAGATTTCCGACAAAAAGGATAAGGATCCGAATTACAAAATTGAAGAAGATCATCCTTATGGCTACGAAGCGATCTTGGACGAATGTATATCCATCTTAGAATCTATTCCGAACTTCGATCATAAGAAGGAATATCCTGACCTTGGACTTTTCTGCACGATCCATCCAGCCAGAAGTCCTGTTTATATCAAAAACAGGCTCAAGCAGTCCAAAAGTTGGAGAAAATTCGGTAATCTTTAGTGATGATGAGCCGGATGATCGTGAGTATGGTGGTGATGTCCCCATTCTTCCGAATCGATATCATGCAATGTTTTTGCAACGATCCCGTCGATTATATGAGTGGTAGAAGGGTCTTCTAATTGAAGATAGATCTGCTCGAACTTCCATTCTCCTCTTAGTAATTCATACGCTTCTTTCAAGATCTTTTTAGGATCGGATCCTTGGGTGATCTGAACTCTGAACGCGCAGGCATGGATCCCTTTTGTTAGAGTCCAGGTGTGAGCGGAAAGAAGGGAATCAACTCCTTTGATATGTAATAGATCCTTTTTTAGATGATCCCATTCATCAAAAGTCGGAGAAGATTCCAGAAGGATCAGTAGACTTTCCTTCAAGATAATAACTGCCGCTCTTAAGATAAAAATAGAAAGAACCAAACTGAGTAGTGGATCGATCCAAGTCCAAGCAAATAGACGAATTAGAATTGCACCTACTAAAACTGCAACTGTACCAAACAAGTCGTTCAGAACATGAAGGTAAGCAGTCCTCAAATTGATATTATCTGCTGAGATCCTTTTTAAAAGCCATACGGAGATCAGGTTTAAACCGATGGTTCCCAAACTGAAAACCAACATAGATTCGGTTTCAATTTCTTGCTGGTGTCGAAATCTTTGGACGGCTTCGTATATAATGAAAAGTGAAATTCCTGAGATCAGAATGGAATTTAAAAATGCTGCAAATACTTCTACCCTGAAAAAGCCGAAGTTCATTTTTGCATTCGGTTTTTTGTCAGAAACAAGAACTGCGAAGATGCTCAATAAAAACGCAAATGAATCCGAGATTACGTGACCTGCGTCTGCCAAAAGTGCCAAACTTTTACTTTGAGTGGAACCGAATATTTCCCAAGAGAAGATCCCGATGGAAAGAAAGAATGCAAAAACTAAACTGCGTAATGCATCTTTCCTTTTGGGACGAAGGATTGCCTGTCTTGCAAAAGGTTCGAGATTAGAGGATGAGAGAGGATCTTTTTCCAAAGTCGAAAGAGGCCTTAGTGACTCTTGCCGCTTTGTGGCTCTAAAACGATATCGACTCTTCTATTCAAGGAACGGTTTTCAGGAGTATCATTTGAGACAATCGGTTGGTGTTCCCCGTAACCTGCCACAGAGAAATTCCTTGCGTCTAGATTTTTACTTTCTAACAGGAAACGAACGACGGAAAGAGCTCTTTCAGTAGACAACTGCCAGTTATCGTTAAACTTTTTAGTACGTATCGGGATATTATCCGTATGACCTTCGACTATGATTAGGTTACCTGGATACTTAACTAAAATTTCTTTGATCTTGTCTAAAGCTGGGAAGATCTGCTTTTTTAATTCTGCGGAACCAGAATCGAAGGAGATCTGGTCATCTATATTGATGACGAGTCTATTATGAAAACGTTTTACTCTGATCTGTCCTTTTGCGATCTCTCCGGAAAGTTTGGATTCAAGTTCAGTTGCCTGTTCTGCTAAACGATTTAATTCTCTTTTTTGATCTTCGTTTAAGTTCTTGAGTTTGGATAGATTATCTTCTAACTCTTTGATCCTTGCTTCCAGGCCTGCGATTTTGGACTCGTATTCTCTTTTGAGCTCGTCCATTTTTCGGATACAACCCAGTCTTTCTTTTTCGAGTTCAGACTTTAATTCGGAGATCAGGTCCTGGTATTTTTTGGATTGTTTTTCGTTCTCTTCGATCAGTTCTTTTTCTTTGTTTCCACTTTTGGCTTTTAAGAGTGCGATCTGGTTTTCCAAAGCACGGATCTGCTCTAAGGAAATTTCTTTATCCCTTTCTCTAAAGGATTTTTCACCTGCGAGCTGTTCTTCTAAATTCTGGATCCTTGCGTCTAGGCTGAGTTTTTCTTTTTTGGAGTTTTCGGTCTCGTTTCTGTAGCGGAGTCTGAGAGAATCTAACTCGATTCTCAGTGTGGCGTTCTCATTATAGAGTTTATTGTATTCCCAAGGGAAATAAAATGCGTCCGAGAATATCGGCAAAGAAAATAGGAATAGAAGAACGGGAGTAAGTCGGAAAAAAAAAGGTTTCATAGTCGGATTAGGAGAACTAGGTTCTATTCTAAGGCTGCGAGCCCCCAGTCAAATGAAAAACTCTTGTTCCAAAAATCAGTAAATTCATTGAACCGATAAATTCCACCAGGATTCTGTCATAGGGGGAGGGACGCCTACATGGACGAAACAAATAGCACTAAGGAAACTTCTTCCCTGAAGGCAAATCCGCAATCCGGGGATTGGATGGATTCCTTTCTCGAAAAGGTAGAAAAAAAGGACAATAAGTTCCTACTCAGTTTTACTTCTACCAATCACCCAGCAGATATCGCCGAAGTCCTGGAAAAGCTGGATATCGACGAAGCATTCTACGTATTTAAACTCTGCGATTCTGAACAACAGTCCGAGATCTTAGTCGAGTTCGACGAGGATCTGCAAGCGGATCTGATCTCTCGTCTGAATATGAAGGAGATCTCTCCCATCGTCGAAAATCTAGAAACAGACGACGTTACAAACCTGATCTCCGAAATTCCCAAGGCTAAGGCTGAGGAAATTTTGAATTCCTTAGATCGGGAGGATTCTTCACAGATCCGAAAACAACTGAATTTTAGGGAATATACCGCCGGCCGTTTGATGACCACGGAGTTTGCCTCAGCTTACGAGACAGACACAGTCAGAAAAGCGATCATCAAATTAAGAAGGGTCGCGAAAGAGACGGACGATATCTACCTTCTCTATGTAACAGATGCTGAGAATCATCTAAAAGGATTTATCAAATTAAAGGACCTATTCCTTGCACCTCTCAACCAAAAAGCGAGTCGGCTTGTAAAGGAAGAAGCGTTCTCAATTCATTATGATACGGACCAGGAAGAAGTGGCCCGTATTTTCCGAAAATACGACTTAGTTTCCGCTGCAGTAGTGGATGATCTGGATCGGATCATCGGTAGGATCACTGTAGACGATATCTTGGATATCGTTCAGGAAGAAGCTTCCGAGGACATCTTGAGGATGGGGGGAGTTTCCGAAGAGGAAAGATTGAACACTTCCATCTGGGATTCCATTCGGAGAAGATTGACCTGGCTTGTGATCAACCTAGGAACCGCCGTAATTGCTGCTTCTACAGTTTCCCTTTTTCAAGACACGATCCAATCCTTTGTATTACTTGCTAGCCTTATGCCAATTGTTGCTGGAATGGGGGGAAACGCAGGCACCCAGTCCATTACCGTGGTGGTAAGAAATATCGCCACAGGGGATTTGAGCCAGTCCAACTGGACGGTCGGTTTTAGGAAAGAAGGGATCATCGGTCTGATTAACGGTCTCACGATCGGTGCGATCACGGGACTTGCCGTATTTTTTTATACGGGAAAACTTGCCCTGGCGATTGTTATCTTTTTTGCGATGCTTGCGAATCTGATCGTAGCTGCCATCGTAGGAGCTTGTATCCCTATGCTATTAAAAGTGGTTGGGATAGATCCTGCAATTGCGTCTTCCATATTTGTTACAACTACAACGGACGTGTTCGGCTTCTTCTGTTTCTTAGGGCTTGCCACACTGTTCTTGCAATATTTGGTATAGTTGGAATATTCGAATAAAATTATAAATTTCCTAGGATAGGAGAGGCCAATGTTTCGCGTTTCGGTTTGCCGAACTTTTTTAGCCGGTTTTGCGGTTCTATACTGTTTATCATTTATTTCTTGTATTAGTACCGGAGGACCAAGCACCCACGCTCCGGAGACTCCTAAAGGAGAAATTCTCCCGAATCCAGCTGGTGACAGCGAGGAGATCATAGACGAAGAAGGTAGGGAAGTGAAGATTAGCACGACTGATCCTGTATCTTTCCAAAGCCAGTCCAAAGATAGCGCGGAATATTTCAGAGTGCATATCACAAGTGAATCCTATCAGGTTCGCCAGATCAGAGGTTCCAAGTATATCCGTAGAAAAGTGGATAAGGGAGGGGACGCACTCATCAGTGAAGAATTGGTAAAATATAATCGGATCAATTTTAACGATGATGGGATCATCTTAGTGATCTTAAACGGAAACACCGGAGCTGTTGAAACGATCCGTTTTAATACAAGAGTTCCACGGATCAACAACCTAGCTAAGATCATCCAAAATGATGTGACCCGCTGGTCTATGGAACATTCTGAAGAAAAGCCGGTCGTTACTAAGTATCAAATTCACTATACTATCAAATTGGAAAATAAATCCAATACTACTCGGGATACTGTTAAAGAAGAACTCAAGAGTGAAGTGAAGAAGAGGTAATTTCTCTCTTCGACCTCTTTTCTTTGAATTTGAAAACACCAGTTTAAATATACCAATGAAAGCGATTGTATACGAGAAGTATGGGGCCCCGGATGTTCTTCAACTTAAAGAAGTGCAAAAGCCTGGTCCAAAGAAGAATGAAATTCTAGTAAAAGTCCGAACTGCTTCCGTGAATGCTGCTGACTGGCGCATGATGAGGGCCGATCCTTTTTTGGTCCGCTTTTATGCAGGACTTTTTAAGCCCAAAAAAATTTCGACTTTGGGCGCAGATGTTGCCGGAACTGTCGAAGCAGTTGGAGAAAATGTTACCAAATTCCGTCCAGGGGATGATGTATTTGGAGATGTTTTCGCAAGCGGCTTCGGCGGGTTTGCGGAATATAAATGTGGGAAAGAAGATGAGTTCGTTTTGAAACCATCTAATATATCCTTTGAGGATGCAGCAGCTTTACCTTTGGCGGGAATGACTGCCTTGCATTCTCTTCGAGATTTTGGCAATGTGCAAGCAGGGCAGAAAGTTCTGATAAACGGTGCATCAGGTGGTGTGGGAACATTCGCAATACAACTCGCAAAATATTTTGGAGCTGAGGTTACCGCAGTTTGTAGTACTCTTAAAAGAGAACTATCAATATCGCTGGGTGCCGACCATGTAATCGACTATACTAAGGAAGATTTTACCAAGGGCGGAAAAAAATACGATCTGATCATCGGTGTAAATGGATATCGTTCCATCTCCGAATACAAGGGTGCATTAAATCCAGAGGGTCGATATATTATGGCCGGAGGTGGCACAGCTCAGTTATTCCAGGCTTTACTTTTGGGGCCATTGATCTCTTTAATAAGCGATCGGAAGATTATCGCAGCTTCTTCTCAGCCGAATCAAAAAGACCTTCTTTTTTTGTCGGAATTATTGCGATCAGGAAAAATCAAGTCAGTAATCGATAGACGATATTCCTTGGAAGAAGTTCCGGAAGCGATCCATTATGTTGAACAAGGCCATGCCAATGGTAAAGTAATCATATTAGTGAATTAGATTTAGATTTTTGATGTTTCAAAAATCCCTCTTTCAATAGAAATTCCAAGTCTTTGTAACATTCCAGGCATATCGAAACCTTCTTTTTGATAGGATGCTTGCACTTCTTTTTTTGCATTGGAAATTGCTTCTTCATTTTCCCAGATTGCTACAGTTACAAATTGGATCTCGTCTCCGCTTTTTTCTCGGATATAAGCGGAGTCTTGGATAAAGCCGGGCAGGGCTTTGATCATGTTCCGATTTACCCTGACTCGAGTGAAAAATTCTTCCTCTGCTTTTTTAGGTACGACGAATGTATCGATCAGGACTTTTTGCATCTATTTGTTCTCCTTTTGAGAATAGAATACTCTATTCGGAGAATCAAAAATTGTAAAAATTCAGGATTTTACCAATAAGGATTGGAAAGTTTAAAAAACTGTTTTGGGGTCTCATTCGTGAAAGTTTTGAAGTCTTTGATAAAATGGGCCTGATCGAAATATCCTGCCTCTTGAGCCGCTTCTGTCAAAGTGGTCTCAGAAGAATAGGAATCTATAAAGTTTCTCATCCTTACTAAAACAGAAAATTGTTTAGGGCTCGTCCCGATCATTTCTCTAAACCTTTTTTCAAATGAATCTCTACTAATTGGCATTCCTTTCAGCAAATCCGCGATTTTCAGATTTCCTTTGGAGTTTCTGATCTTACGAATAGAATCTAGAATTAAATTGTCCTCTTTGGACTCTACCCATTCAGAGACGAGAAAATTCTCCACTACGCAGATTTTTTCAAGATTCGTTTTTGTTTGAAAAAGTTTCTCTTCTGTTTCGGAAACTTTGTTAGGAGAGAACAAATGATCCAAAGGCAGATTCAGTTCGAATAAATTATGTAGAGGTTCTTTAATAAAACTAGCCGCTCCACCTTCCTTAAAAATAACTAATAGGGTAGAAGTTTTTGCAGAATACTCGATTAACCTAGGAATACGTCTAAGGCCGGTAATGCCAGAGTTGGGAAGAATTTTCTCCTGATTTTCTTCCTTATGAGAGATCTTTCCTGCGATCCTAAATGAAATAACTAAGGAAGATCCAGGTAAAATCTTATTTTGCATTCCACCTTCGCTTTCTATGATCAGGAATTGGCGGATGTATGGCTGCAGATTTTTACTGGGTAAAAATGTCTCAATATTCATGAGAAGATTCTTACAAGTAGGCTGTTACTTCTTCCAAAACTCTCAAGCAAAAAATCGAATCTTTCTTATTTCCCAAACAAGACCGGAGACAAGTCCTAACCCGATTGAGAAAATTACCCAATCCAATGGGATTTGCTGAAAGCCGAATAATCTGAGACTGAATTCGAATTGAAAACTTGCGACCAAAGCAGTTGCTGCTAAAAAGAAAATCCAGAACACACTGGAATGTAAGGATCTAAGGATAGAAATAAATCCTCCTTTATGGGTCAAATTTGTAAGCATCAAACTGAAGTTGGAGACGACTAAGAAAATAAAACCAAAAGATCTGATTTGATTTTCACTATGACCATTTTGTTTCATCCAAAAATACAATACCAATAACAAAACAAGAACCATCGCTCCTTGCGAAAAGGAGAGAAAGAATCGAGAGATGGTCATTAGACTAGAATTCTTTTTCCTTGGACTGGAATAACGATCTCCTTTTTCCAGGTCCAACGACTCAAAAACGATGGAACAGGTCGGATCTATAATCAGCTCTAAGACTAGAATGTGTGCAGGAAAAAAGAAAATTGGATCTCCTGTGAAAGCCGGCAATAACGACATACCTATGATTGGTATATGAACGGATACAATGTAAGAGATACTCTTTTGTATATTTTCGTAGATCCTTCTTCCTAAAAATACGGACTTCACGATGGATGAAAAATTATCATCTAATAATACAAGATCGGATGCCTCCCTTGCTACATCCGTTCCTCTTTTTCCCATTGAGATCCCGATATGAGCGGCTTGCAGAGCCAGAGCGTCGTTCACTCCGTCTCCTGTCATTGCGACTATCTCTCCCTTTTTCTGAAACGCCCTGACTATCTTTAATTTCTGGGCAGGTTTGATCCTGGAAAAAATACCGACAGTATCTAATTTAGAAGCCAACTCTTCTTCCGTGAGTTTTTCTAATTCGTCTCCTGTTATGCTATCCTTGTGATCTTCTAATCCTATCTTAGAAGCTACAGCTTTTGCTGTTCCGGCATGATCCCCAGTGATGATAATCACTTTGATCCCTGCTTGGATACATTCTGAAACGGAAACAGGCACAGTTTCTCGAATAGGATCTTCCAATAAGATCAATCCTAAAAATTCGAATTCTAGATCATGTTGGTTTTCAGGAAGAGAAGAATTTACGATCTCCGACCTTGCTACTCCAATCGCTCTGTATCCTTGCAAAGAATAATTTTCTGTGATCTTCTCCCAATAATCTGTTCTCTCTTTAGAAAAATGGCAAAGATCGAAAATTGCCTCCGGTGCACCTTTCGTTCCGATCACGAATCTTTCCGGATCTTCCGAATTCCAAGCGTAACTAAGAGCAAGTAACTTTGGAGAAAGTGGATATTCCTTTTCTAATGTCCAATCCGCATGAAGATGTTCCGTATCGTATAGGAGATTGATCCCTAATTCTCGGATCGCTTTTTCCATAGGATCAAATGGATCTTTTTTAGAGGCCAGAATAGAAAACTCCAGTAGCAAATGAAATTCCTCTGCGACTTCAGGTGTTTTAAATTCAAATAAACTATTTTCCAAAGAAGAAACTAAACCTCTGACCTTCATTCGGTTTTCGGTTAAAGTTCCTGTTTTATCCACGCATAATACGGTCGCTGCTCCAAGCGATTCTATAGAGTTTAGCTTCCTTGTCAAAACACCACTTTTGGAAATTCTCCAAGCTCCTAAGGAAAAGAAGATACTGAGCACCACCGGGATTTCTTCCGGTAATACCGCCATTAAGAAGGTAAGAGCAGCCAAGACCGCCTGCATCCAATTTCCATTCCGTATTCCAAGACCATAAATTAGAAAAACAGAAATTACTAAGGCTCCTAAAAAGAAGAATGTAGTGAATCTTTTAGCTTCTTTCTGAAGAGGGCTTTCCGATTCGGAAATTTCTCCCATTTCTTTTCCGATAGAACCAATGGATGTGGAGTCTCCGGTGAATAATACTTTAAAGATCCCTTCTCCTGAGACTATCTTAGTTCCTGAATATACCTTTTGGGATTCGGAATAGGGTCCTTGGTTGTGAAGCTCCGTTTCTTCTTTTAAAACTGGGATGGATTCTCCGGTTAAAAGAGATTCGTCCGAATGTAGATTTAATCCATCTACCAAATACCCGTCTGCGGGGACTTTATCTCCTTCGGATAGAAAGACTATATCTCCCGGAACAATGAGGGAGGAATCAATTTCTATCTTTCTGCCTTCTCTTAATACTTTGGCCCTCAAAGGAGAAAGTTTTCTCAAAGATTCTAATGCTTTTTCTGATTTATTCCTTTGGTAGATGGTTAAAGAAATAATTGCGATCACTGCAATGGAAAGTGTGATCGCTTCTTCCAAATCTCCCAATAATGCGTAGATAAAACCGCATGCCAAGAGTAGGGAAAGCATCGGTTCGGAAAGGATCGAAAGACTGATCCTCCAAAAGGATGTCTTCTTTAACTTGGATTCGTTGGGTCCGAACTTTTGGAGAAGTTTTGAGGCCTCCGATAAACTTAAACCTTTATAAACAATCTCCGCGGTTGGGGGCATAGATATAGAATGAGCGCGTATCCGATCCTTCTGGCAAGATTTTTCTTAGAAAAATCGGACACCGGAGGATCTTAAGATCTTTTAGAATGGGTCCGAGTATTCCAACCGAATAGGGAATAAATTGGACACCAACCTACGATCCCTGTGGCAAGTATCACGAACCCGACTGCGAAAATTGCGAGCTTATACAGATCTTCTATATAAAAAGCCCAAGTAACCAAGGAAGTACCTAATATCACTCTAAAGGCTCTGTCCCAAAAATTTGAATTTATAAATTTCATACTGAACACCTATTGACCAAATCTCTACCGGAAATATTCTTCCATTTTAAGTCTTTGTCAATGATTGGACGGATGCAAAAAGGTCCGAACGTGATGATAAATATCAGGCCCAAATTCCCTTTTACAATTTCGATCCTTCTGAAATACATGTAAAAGCTTTATGAAAAAAATCCTGATCACCGGTGGAGCCGGATATATTGGCTCCCACATGAATAAATATCTCCACAAACTTGGAGTGGATACAGTAGTATTTGATAATCTTTCCAATGGTTATGAAAAAGCTGTCAAATGGGGAAAGTTTTTCAAAGGAGATCTATTAAATAAAGCGGATCTGGATCGTGTATTTTCAGAACACGAATTCGAAGCAGTCATTCATTTTGCTGCGTTTGCCTACGTGGGAGAATCGGTAACCGATCCTCAAAAATATTATATTAACAACGTTGTGGGAACTCTCCAACTTTTGGAAGCAATGAAGAAACATGGAGTAAAATACTTCATCTTCTCTTCTACCTGTGCTACATATGGTGCAGTAACAGAAGTTCCAATTTTAGAAACCACTCCGCAAAATCCGATTAATCCGTACGGACAATCCAAGCTTATGATCGAGAAAATTTTAGCGGATTATTCTCATGCTTACGACTTAAAGTATGTCGCTCTTCGTTATTTTAATGCTTCCGGTTCCGATCTAGATATAGGAGAAGAACATGATCCGGAAACTCATCTTCTTCCGATCGTGATCGAAAAAGCATTAGGGAAAAGAGATTCGCTTACTGTGAACGGAAATGATTACGATACGCAGGACGGGACTGCGGTTCGAGATTATATTCATGTAATGGATCTAGCTCAGGCACATTATCTTGGATTAGAATATCTGAAAAAAGGCGGATCTTCCGATTTCTTCAACCTAGGAACAGGGCAAGGATTTTCCATTTTGGAAATTATCAAAACAGTGGAAAAGGTCTCCGGAGTTCCTATTTCATACAAGATCGGTCCCAGAAGAGAAGGGGATCCTGCTAAATTGATCGCGGATAATACAAAAGCCAAAAAGGTTTTGGGTTGGGATCCTAAATTTGCAAAGATAGAAGATATAGTTTCCAGCGCCTGGGAATTCCACAAAAACCATTCTCATTAAAAAAGAAAAGGCTTCTTCCCCGATTAGAGAAGAAGCCTGAAAGATCGGTTAATAGTGATTAGAATTCGGCTGTTTCGTTCTCTTCTATAATGGACCAAGCTCCGGTAATCTTATTCAATTTATATTTGTAAGTTAATTGTTTTCCACAGGTGCTTACACTTCTGCTTAGATTACGGGTCCTTAATACAGTACCATTCAATTTCAGTTCTATATCCAAAGCGGTCCCGAAACAATTCGCGTTATACATTTCCACAGTGAACTCATGTTCTGAGCCTACACTCATAGCGTTGTTCAGATTGATCTCTGGTCCTGTATACACATCAGCTTCCGGATTTGTGGAGAAGAACTCTTGTCCGTCCATAAGGAAACGCACCTTATCGTCTACTTTTCCTAGTTTCGCGGTGAATACCTGAGGATTTTCGGAATAAGTCGCCTCACAATCTCTTTGGTCATACACCGTAGTATAACTCATTTTAGCTACGGATCTGTCCTTCAGATAGTTTAATGTATAAGCGATAGGAACTCCAGGGTTTGCAGCGGAATAATTTGTTGCTTCCGGATTCGCTAAGAAATTACGAATAGCTTGGTACATACTTCCTGGAGTAGCGGAATCAGCCGCGCTGATCGGAGCAAGAGCCAGACCTGCATTTCCACCTCTTACAAAATAAGCGATCCTGGTCCTGTCTAATACCTGCTCGTGAGTTACGGAAACTTCTCCGCCGATTGGAGGAACAGGAGAGACCGCAGAAAGAATTCCTGGATCCCAAGCAACTTCCAACGCTGTTTTTACTTGAAGTGCTGTGTATTCCGATTCCAGAAGGAAGTAAACGACTCTTCCGTAGGATACTTTAGAAACATATAATGGAGGATTGTTTGCAGCAATCTGTCCTTCCGGATCTTGGAAATTAGCTCCATCTCTAAATACTGAAGTAGAAAGTGTAGGGTCTTCGAAGTTTACGTCGTAGAACTTTTGGGTAAACTTCATCAAGATATAATTCTTTTTGCCCAGATTATCGATCCCAAGACTGACTTTCAGACCAACATCGGAGAAACGAGCATCCAATCCGAGGTTGAATAGAAGATGATTTTCATTATAAATCTGCTCAACACTAAAGGAAGCGTCTGCCGCAGTTCCTACAACGTCTGTAGATAGAATGTCCTGGACCCCTTGTTGTATGTTAGATGCACTTACTTGCGCTAACTCTTTGGAGTAGATCGCGTTCGGGCTAAGTTTTAGACCAGTGAGGAAAATTTTACCCCCGGATCTTGGAATTGTAACCGGAGTATAACCTCCCGCTTCCAAAAACTTACCTTGTAATAAAGCGCCTGGATAGATCACTTCGGATCCTTGGTTTAGAATTGCCCGATCTACAAGGCTTCTTACCTCGGAGGCCCCCCACTTAGTAGTGGTGCAAGAATAATGACCAGTTTTAGATTCCGGAACAGGGATACCTGCAGGAAAAGGAGTGATTGCTTCCTTACTGGAAGAAGAAAGAGCCTGCCCATAGGTAGGTTCTGTATATAATTCGCCAGCATCTGCGATTTTAACCGCGCCAGGGCCTGTTTCTTCCACTTGTTTAGAAGAGCCGGGGCCTGCTAACAAGCCTAATAAACCGCTTAAGTTGGATTGATTTGGGGAACAACTTGCTAAGTATCCTGCAGTTAAAGCCACGGCTACAGAAGGTTTGATCCAATTTTTCACTATCTTCATTCTTTCAAAATACCTTGTTTATTTTTCAGTGCCTGCAGTTTTATCTGCCCAAATTTTTGTAGCAAGCGCTAAAATAAAATCATGATATTTTTATTTATTATTAAAACATAATATATAAGAAGAATACAAAATGAGATGTAAGTCTTCTTAATGGAAAGTAAGGGACGGGTTAAAATATAAGTAAAATTTAAGCGCTTATTTTTGAGGCCATGTCAGAGGGGAGTTTTGATGAGAGCGAGGAGATAGGAAAGAAGAAGGTCAACTGATGCGGACCTTCTTCCTGCGAAACAGATAAAGAAGATCCGCCAATGGAATATTATTTTTTTATAAAGGTAAGGAAATGCTCCACTTCATTTTTGGAACCTACAACAAATGTGGTTCTTTCATGAAGTTCTTCTGGCTCCAGATCTAGGATCCTCTTACCTTCTACAGTAACAGCGATTCCTCCTGCTTGTTCCGCAATTAGTGCCATAGGAGCTACTTCGTATAAAAGTCTGAGTTTTCCTTTCGGATATTTTGAAGATTTAGTATCGTTCGGATATAGAAAGATACCACCTTTCAAAAGGTTCCTATGAAAGTCCGCCACAAGAGAACCAATATAACGTAAAGATTGAGGCTTGCGCCCGCCTTCGATTGATTTAATATTTCGGATATAGTTCTTCACTTCATCCGACCAATAATCGTAGTTTCCTTCGTTGATAGAATAGATCCCGCCTGACTCAGGCATTTTCATTTCAGGATGAGAAAGAATAAATTCTCCGCAAGACGGATCTAATGTAAACCCGGAGACTCCCTTTCCAACACAAAGGACTAGCATGGTAGAAGACCCGTAAACGATATATCCCGCCGCTCTTTGTTTGGATCCTTTTTGTAAAAGATCCTCTTTAGTTCCTGGAGTTCCTTGGGGAGAAGTTCTCAAGTGAACAGAAAAAATAGTACCGATAGAAACGTTTGCATCAATATTAGAAGAACCATCCAAAGGATCTATCGCGATCGTATATTTTCCAACCTTATAGCCGGTTGGGATCGTAATGATATCTTCCTGCTCTTCGCTACCCATCACGCATAAATGTCCGCAGCGGGTGAGTGTATGAGTAAAAATTTTGTCCGCGTATTCGTCCAGTTTCATAACCGTTTCGCCCTGGACATTGGTTTGGTCTGTGGCTCCTAGAATATTTTCTAAAAGACCTGCCTTTCGTACTTCTCTAGAAACGACTTTTGCGGCGTATACGAGATGGCTCATGAGTGCCGTAAAATCCCCGGTTGCTTGGGGAAGTTTGAGCTGTTCCTCGATCAAATATTGGGAAAGACTCATTAATTGGGTAGGGTGGGCGCTCACGATGGGTTCTCCTTTTTGCTTTATAGCTATACCGGATATAAAATCGCTCCTGGGCAGCTTGACAAGCCTGATTTCTGGGATCCTTCGACTGATAATATCTTCCTTTTGTAGCGATTTATATAGAAAAGAAGGATTGTTTCTTACGAAAAAGTTAGGCTTTTCGAGAGTGCCTAGTCGATATTTCTAAAAGAGATGGAAACAACGAATCAAAGACAGCCAATCCCGGATGTGTTCGAAGAATTTACGAACCAGTTTTTACGAGACGTTAAAAATTCACTCAGCACAGAAATGGTACTGACCCATTTTTATTTTCAGGACCTTTCCCAGTATTTCAAATTACTTGGAGAACAAAAGTCCGGAGAAATTCTAGAAGAGTTAAAATCAGTCATCCAAGCCCATCTTCGTCCGTACGATAAATTGTACGTTTTAAATTCCAGATCCTTCTTAACTTTTTGTCCTGATTGTAGATTGGATATTGTAAAAAGTAGATTCGACGAAGTGATCTTCCAAGTGAACCATCTCATCATAGACTATGAGATTAAATTTCTAGAATTCACTGAACCTTTGGATTCCTTCCAGCCGGTTTACGAAAAATTGCTAAAAGCTCATTTCTAATTATTTTTTCTAAGAGAAAGTTGCTAAGACGCGGAAGAAGTACTACTCGCCTGTGTACCTTCTTCTTTTTTGTTTCATTCCTTTGAGTGAAAATTTATTCAAATTGTTTGAAAAAACTCTATCGTGAAAATGAACGGTTGTACCGTAAATGAAAACGTATGGGAGGAGAAGATGAAAGATAGGGCGAAACAATTTAAGGCGACCTTGGAACGCTATATCAACTACCGTGGAATAGATATCATTCTCACTCTAAAAGACGGAACCGTGATCGAGCTGGATAAAAATAGAAAAATGAACGGTGACGTTGTGATCAAAAATGGTGCCCTTGGGATAGAAGCAGAAATCGAAATTTCTTCCATCCAAAAAGCGGATTTTTTTGCAGCTTAATCCATTCATTAGTTCTTGTCCGACCTAATTTTCTAGAATACAATTTTCCTCCGCGAGCGGGAGGAATTATGGAAGCAATAGGATTGATCTTTGTGGCCGGCTTTGTCGGGACCATTTGTATGTCCCTTTCGATGTGGTCGATTCATTACGCAGGATCTGTAAATGCAGATATGATCCGAGCCGTAGGAAGTTTTTTCACAAAGGATATGAGTAAAGCCTTAATCCCTGGGATCATCACCCATATTATCGTTGGGCTCATATTTGCATTTCCTTATGCATTCCTGATCAGTCTTGCTCCTCATATTTTGATCGCTTCCATAGTGACAGGAGGGGCGGTGGGATTCTTCCATGGATACTTGGTAGGATTCTTGTTAGTTGTATTAGTAGCCAGAAATCACCCTTTAGAGCAGTTTAGGGAGGCCGGGATCAGCGTCGCAGCAGCACATGTCTTCGGGCATCTGGTTTACGGTGTTGGTCTTGGAGTTATACTCGGTTTGTATGGATATGCTTGGACTTCCATTTTGACCATCTAAGGTCATTTTGAGGTTTTATAGGTTTTGAATCTGAAAATCGGCCAAATGACCTTGACTTCTGACCCAGTCAACAGAAATTAGTAAATACGGGGTATTTTGTCCCCAGACTCCGGGGCCTCTGTTTATTGCAGTGGTCGGTATCGTTTTTTTGCGATATTGTTATCCGGTCCTAAAACAATCCAAACAGGAGAAATCCACCGAATGGTAGGAATCATTGTAAAGGAAGGCGAGTCCATCGAATCCGCTCTCAAACGTTTTAAGAGAGATTGTGCTAACGCCGGAATCATGAGCGAGATCAAAAGACGTGAATTCTACGAAAAGCCTAGCATCAAAAAGAAAAAGGCTTTAGAATCCGCAAAACGTAAATTAGAAAAGAAAAAACGTCTCTTCTCTCGTAAAGACCGCGGTTAATCCCCCGGTCTTAGGTTCCTAAGAGAAATAGGGGAACGGGCATGTCCCTGCAATTAAAAATTAATACCGACCTGAAAGAGGCTATGAAAGCAAAACAGGAGCCTCTTCTCTCCACCTTACGCCTACTCAAGGCTGATATCCAATACGAGCTTACGAAAAACGGAGCCCAGGAATTGAGCGATGAACAGATCATCGTCCTGATCAAACGGGGGTATGCAAAACGTACAGATGCAATCCAAATGTACGAAAAAGCGAATCGTAACGATCTTGCGGATAAAGAAAAGGGTGAAGCTGAAATCTTAAAATCATATCTGCCTCCCGATGTACCTGAGGATCAAATCATCGCCGCCGTAGAAAAATTTGTTATAGAACTCGGAGCTTCCGGACCCAAAGACATAGGAAAGGTTATGGGTAAAGTGATGGCTGAGTTTAAGGGCGCGAACATTGACGGATCAAAGGTTTCTGCGATCGTAAAATCTAAACTTTCCTAAGCTGGGCCAACTTTGCAGTTCCAAAGGGAATTTATCGACCGTATTCGTAGGGAAGTTCCCATCGAAAGTTATATTAGTCGATTTGTACCCTTACAAAAAAGAGGGAGAAACATGGTGGGCCTATGTCCGTTCCACCAAGAAAAATCTCCTTCATTTAATGTTTCTATAGATAAACAATTCTATCATTGTTTCGGATGTAAAGCATCCGGAGATCTATTCCAATTCGTGATGAGTTACGAAAGAGTGGATTTCCAACGAGCAAAAGAGATTCTTTCAGAGTATGCTGGGATCCCGATCCAGGAAAAAGCAAAAGAAGAAGTAGAAAGAACTGAAACTTTATATAAAGTTAATAAGAAAGCTCTTCTTTTCTTCCAAGAAAATCTACGCGGTCCACAGGGACTAGCTGCAAGAGAATATCTAAATTCTCGAGATATAGGAGAAGAGATCCAAAAATCATTCCAACTTGGATATGCTCCCGGCGGATATAATCATTTAACCGGGAAAGTTTTTAATACAAAAGAAGAGATCCATGCCGCTTTAGAAGTAGGACTCATCCGCGAATCCGAAAAAGGAAAAGAACCTTATGATTTTTTCAGAGATCGGATCATGTTCCCTGTTTTCGATCTTTCTGGCAGAGTAATCGCGTTTTCCGGAAGGATTTTAGGCCCTGGAAAAGAGTCTAAATATGTAAACAGTCCTGCTTCTTCCATATTTGATAAAGGAAGAACATTTTATCATCTTCACCAGGCAAAAGAATCCATCCAAAAGTCCAGGACCTCGATTTTAGTGGAGGGATATCTGGATGTGATCGGTCTCGTTGATAAGGGACTGGAAAATACTGTTGCTTGTATGGGAACCGCCGTAACTGAAAATCATATCCGGACCATGAAGAAGTTCTCCGACAAATTCCTTCTGGTTTTGGACGGGGACTCTGCGGGTAGAAAGGGCGCACTACATGCAGCGGAACTTTGCCTAAAAGAAGGCCTAGATTGTTTTGTTATATTATTGCCGGAAGGAAAAGATCCTTTCGATATTTCTAAGGAATTGAACCGCCAAGAATTGCATAAACTTTTGGAAAACCAGATCCCTGCCTCTTCTTTCGTAGTAGAAGAACTTTTGGATAAGGCGGATTCTCGTGCACTTCCGGAAAAGAAAAGAAGGGCATTGGACAATCTCTACCAATTTCTGAAAGGATTCAATCGGGATTCCGACAAGGAGTTTTTCTTAAGTCTTGGGGCAAGAAGGCTCGGGATCAGTATGGATGCGGTTTTACGAGATTATAAGGGCGGGGGAGCCAAGTTTGCCAACCCTAAGTCCGATAATAATAAGGATAAATCCGCCAAACGTGTATCAGGACCGAATCCTGCCGAAAAATGCGAAAGAGAGATCATTGCCTTGCTTGTAAAGGCTAATCATTTATTCCGTTTTTCCGAAGAATTATCCGGGTTGGAATTCTTGGACTCTAAAAGTGCGTTTTTATGGGACTTTATATATACGAGATACGCAAGCGAAGAAGAAGTTTCTCCCGCTTCCGTGATCTCCTCCGAGATCCCAAACGAATTTAAGGAATCCATAGCACCTTTCTTGATATCGGAAGCAGATATGAGTCCAGAAGATTCAGTGAAAGTATTTCGGGGATTATTGAATCAACAAAAACTTTTCGTGATCGATAAGAGAATGGAAGAGTTGGACTCGGGCTCACCTTTGGATGATCCCGAACATTTTACAAAACTGGCATATTATAAGACCGAGAAAGCAAAATTATTGGAATTTATCCGTAGTGAAAACTCGGGCGTAAGATAGGGGACCGCAGAATGGAAAATCTACAAAGCATGCCGGAAGTTCAGAAGATCATCGCGATAGGAAAAGCGAATAGCGAAATTTCCTACGACGAGATCAATGAGATACTTCCGGACAAGATCTTAAACTCGGAGAAGATTGACGATGTATTCACTCTTCTTCATGAGATGGGAATAGAGATCGTAGAGGAGTATACTAGGAAATCTTTGGAGCCGGCTACTTCTATCCTGCCGAAAGACGATCCGGCTCTTCCGGCAAAACCTGCCCGTAAAAAGAAAGAGACTGCATCTTCTGCAGGCGGTTCCGAAGATCCGATCCGTTTGTATCTGAAAGAGATCGGAAAAGTAAATTTGATCTCCGGTGAAACCGAGGTCTTTCTTGCTAAGAAGATAGAAAAAGGCGAGAAGATCATAGAAGAGACCATCTTAGGTTCTTCTATCCTTAGAGCGAACTTCATCAAACTTCTTCCTAAGATCCGCAGTAAAAAAACAAAGGTGTACGATCTTGTTCGAGTAGACAAGATGTACGCGATGAACGCGGAAGAAGCGAAGAAGTTAGAAGAACTTTTCTTCAAGAACATCTCTGTCATCCAAGAGCAGGAAAAAGTTTTACAGGAAGCGCAGTCCAGGATACGCAAATATTCTGAGAATTCTAAAAAGTACAAAGAGTTCAAAGAGAAAATAGACGTTTCCAAAGGTATTATAGACACAGCTGTAAGGGAACTGGGAGTTTCTCAAAAAGAGATCCAGAAAATTTCCCAAAAGATCAAATCCATGGTTTTCAGGATCAAGGAGATAGATCGTCATTTCTTAAAGATCAAAGCCCAATACGGTTATGACGTTAAGGATATCAAAGCGTTCAACCGTTTCATCGAGAAGAATGAAAAGTTAGAAGATATAGAAAAGATGATGGGAGTCTCTATAGACGAGGTTCGAGAGGTCATCAAGGATATCCGCAACAACGAGCGTAAACTTCGTCGTATGGAACAGGAAGCAGGTTCTTCCGTCCAAGAGATCAAGGACTGGGGCGAGAAGATCATCAAGGGCGAAAGAGAGATCGCTCAGGCCAAAAAAGAACTCGTAAAAGCTAACCTAAGACTTGTGGTTTCCATCGCAAAACGTTATGCGAATCGGGGAATGCATTTCTTCGACTTGATCCAAGAAGGAAATATCGGTCTGATCAAGGCTGTGGACAAATTCGAGTATAAGAAGGGATATAAATTCTCCACTTATGCGACTTGGTGGATCCGCCAAGCGATTACCCGCGCGATTTCCGACCAAGCAAGAACGATCCGTGTTCCTGTCCACATGATCGAACAAGTGAACAAAGTGATCCGTGAGACTCGTTTGTTTGTTCAGGAATTCGGTCGTGATCCTTCCAATGAAGAAATTGCAGAGCGTCTAGGCTGGCCTGTTCAAAAAGTAAAAGCAGTTAAAAACGTAGCAAGAGAGCCTATCTCTCTCGAGATCCCAGTCGGTTCCGAAGAAGATTCAGAGTTGGGAGACTTTATCGAGGACAAGGATGTAGAATCTCCAGTGAACTCTGCGGCTTCCAGCATTCTGGCGGAACAGATCCGACAAGTTCTTCATACTCTTCCAGCAAGGGAACAGAAAGTGATCCGTATGCGTTTCGGTCTGGATGACGGTTATCCTCAAACCTTGGAAGAGGTTGGCTACCAGTTTAAGGTAACCAGGGAAAGGATTCGTCAGATCGAAGCAAAAGCTCTTCGAAGACTACGTCACCCATCTCGTTCTAAGAAGTTAAGAGATTATATCGATTAAGAGTAAGAGACACTGTGTTTAGAGAGACACAGTGTTGTCTCACACAGAGTCACGGAGACGCAGAGGATTTATTTCAATCAACACTCCGTGACTTTGTGTCTCTGTGCGAAAAAACCTTTGGGGCTCCTTCTAACTCGGTGCCCCTTACTTACCGGTGTAAGTAGCTCTTAGTGATTCGATCAGTTCGAGTGCTGTTGTTTCTTTTTCCTTTCTCTGCGACTCTTTCCAACCTAATTGTTTAGCCAAGATCTGTGAAACTGGCGTTGCCAATTTTGCAGATACTTTTAGATCCAAGAACTGGATACGGAACCTTCTTGCAAGAACGTCGGTGACTGTGAGTGCGAATTCTTCTTTTGCAAACCATTCCACTTCTTCTTGGAAATATTCTATACCTTTCAAAAGTGGAGTCGGTTTTTTGCCTAGGATGATGAAAACTTCTCCGCCATAAAAGTTCTGGAGGCGTTTTGCGGATACCTCGGTTACCTTATACATTTTCTGGATCTCTTTGTATAAGTTTTCGGAATAACCAACTTTTCCTGGGAAAGCATATTTAGCAGTCCTGCTTGCCCCGAATTCTTCTAGTCCGCCTTCTTTCAATACTCGGTCGATCAGATCTTCGGCCATCTTTCTGTATGTGGACCATTTTCCTCCTCCCATTGTGATGAGTCCGGAAGGAGAAACTAAGATCACTTCTTCTCTGGAAATATTTTTTGTGTCTTGGTTTCCTTCAGGCGAGATGAGAGGTCGGATCCCGGAGAATACCGAGATAATATCCTTTCTTTGGAGAGGTTTGGATAGATAGTCTGAACCAGTTTGTAGTAGGAATTCCACCTCCGATTCCAATGGAAGAGGATCTTGGCTGACTTCATGGATTGGCGTGTCTGTGGTTCCCAGGATCACATGGTCTTCCCAAGGAATAATGAATACTACACGACCGTCTTTTGTTTTAGGAATGATGAGAGCAGTATTACAAGGAATGGTTTCTTTTTTGAAAACCAAATGGATCCCTTGGCTAGGAGAAAGTACACGATAGGTTCTTGGATCGTCTTTTAGGCGGATATCATCCACCCATGGGCCGGTCGCGTTTACTATAATTTTTGCTTTTACATTATAGGTTTCTCCGCTCAGTAGATCTTTTACTTTTCCACCTACAATTTTGCCGTCCTTCTTCTGGAAGGAAAGTAGTTCGGTTTGGTTCAGGACCAGAGCGCCTTCTTTAGATGCAGCGCGTGCCAGGTTAACGTTAAGTCTGGCGTCATTGAATTGAGAATCGTAATATAAGATCCCACCGGTCAGGCCCTTGGTTTGGAGAGCCGGAAAATCTTTCTCTACTTCTTCCTTGGAAACTCTTTTGTGAGAAGGCAGATCTCCTTTCCAAGCCAGGATATCGTACATTGTCATTCCGATACTGTAATACGGTTTTTCGTAAAGTTTATAAGTGGGAAGAATGAATGGCAACGGTTTGACCAAGTGAGGCGCGTTTTCCAGAAGTCTTTGTCTTTCTGTGAGCGCTTCGTGTATAAGTTTAAAATGGAACTGGGCGAGGTAACGTACCCCTCCGTGTATGAGTTTTGTGGAACGAGAAGATGTTCCGGCAGAAAAATCCGATTTTTCCAAAAGTGCCACTTTCAGACCTCTAAGGCTTGCGTCGAGTGCGGCCCCCGCTCCAGTGGCTCCACCCCCCAAAATCAAGAGGTCGAATTGTTCTTCTTTCAATTTTTCAAACCGGCTTTTGCGATCGTGTTTTTGCATATGTACAAAGTCTTCCTGCTTTACAGGCTGATTTCGCCGGGTGAAATTGCAATAAAAGAGCCAAATGGAACCTAAAAAACAAATCGAATTGTTACGACGTGGGACAGTCGACCTGATCAGCGAAGAGGAACTTACCTCCAAACTTACTAAAAAAAAGTCCTTAAAAATCAAAGCCGGTTTTGACCCGACAGCTCCGGACCTTCATCTGGGGCATTTCGTTTTACTTAGAAAATTGAGACATTTCCAGGATCTGGGTCACGAGGTGAATTTTCTGCTCGGGGATTTTACCGCTATGATCGGAGATCCTACAGGCAAATCCGAAACCAGAAAAAGACTCTCTAAGGAAGAAGTCCTGAAAAATTCGGAAACCTACCAAAGCCAAGTTTTCAAGGTTTTGGATAAGGAGAAGACCAAGATAGTCTATAATTCCCGCTGGTGTTCCGGCATGAATTTCGAAGATGTTCTAGTACTGACTTCTAAATATAGTGTGGCCCAAATTTTAGAAAGGGACGATTTCAGCAAACGTTACAAGGGCGGTCAGCCAATCTCTCTTATCGAATTTTTGTATCCTCTGGTCCAAGGTTACGACTCCGTAGAAATGGAAGCAGATGTTGAACTCGGCGGAACGGATCAAAAATTCAACCTTCTCGTAGGTAGAGAATTACAGAGAGAATACGGAAAAGAGGCACAATGTGTGATCACTCTTCCGCTTCTCGTCGGTCTGGACGGGGTCAAAAAAATGTCGAAATCCCTCGGAAATTACGTTGGGATTACAGAAGAGCCGATCGACATGTTCGGAAAACTCATGTCAATTTCGGACGATCTAATGTGGAATTATTTCGAATTGCTTACCGATCTTCCTTTGGAGTCCGTTGCAGAGCGTAAAAAAGGGATCCAATCCGGGGAATTACATCCTAAAGAGGTCAAAACGGAACTTGCAAAATTGATAATGGACCAGTTCTCTTCTTCCGATGCGAATTCGGAAGCGATAGAGGAATGGAATAAGGTCCATAATCCCAAAGCAAGAGCCATCCCGGAGAATATTCCGGAAACAAAATTAGGTCCTGAATTTTTCCAAGAATCTGAAACTCCGCAATTGATCTGGGTACTCGCCAAACTGGGATTTGTTCCTTCTACCTCCGAAGCAAGAAGGCTGATCAAATCTGGGGGGATTTATGTCGACGAGGAGAAACTTTCGGATGAAAAATTTACTGTAAGTAAAAACGCAGAATACTTGATTCGCCAAGGCAAAAAAGGAAAATTCATCCGTCTGGTCAGTTGACCAAAATCAGAACATGCTCAGCGAAGAAGAATCCACAGTACTTTCCAAGACGATCAAAGAGATCCAGGACAACGAAGTAGAGTCAGAAGTCCTGGAAAAAAAATTTCGTCAAATCCGTATCGGTTCTTCCGTATTCTTTTTCCTTACCTTAAGCATCACCACTGTTTTTGCTTTAGCAAGAAGGTTGGATTCTCTCCAAAACACTGTCCAAAAACAGAGCGAGGTGATCTCCGTTCTTTCCGAAGACATTACAAGTCTTCGATTAGAAGAACAACAAAGAGAAGAAGAGGTCCTTCGTTTTAAATCTTCTATCATAGACGACGTTCCTGACGGCGATCTAAGTGAAGAAGTAAACAAGAATATTAATTCTTTGCAAGCAGTCATTCCTAAACCTGGAACCGGTAAAAACATCAGCAGAGGAAATCCCAATTTTAAGGAAATCTCCCTCACGTTCGATTTGGGAACCGGAGAAGATCTACAAATACTTTATGAATTTATGATGAGGTTCCCGATCAAGGTGACCTTGTTCGTTTCTAATGAGAATCCTGCTAAAAAGGGCGGATCTCTATTCTCCAAAACCAATTTAGTCTATCTAAAAAAATTAGCTGCCTTAGAGGGAAGAGTGGTTTTCGGAAATCATACTTGGAGCCACTTTAACTTACCTAGAAGTTTAAAAGAACCGTCTCTTAGAAAAAGAGCGCTTCTCAGTTATGTGGCGGACGAGATCCCGGATTTTAATCTTCTTCTGGAAGAACTAACTTCCGTGGAAGATAAATTTAGGACTATTACTGGATTAACTCTTACTAAGTATTATAGATTGCCTTACGGAGCAGTGGATCAGATCATCTTGGATGTGTATGCAACCCAGGGTTATGAAAATCATATTTTCTGGAGTAATAATACTGTAGGTTCTTTGGATGTTCCCGACTTCGTATATAAGAAGTACATCACCAAAAAAGATCCTACGTCCGGAAAAACAAAACTAGTACAAAATCCTCATTATAAAACCAAAGAAGAGATGTTGGATTTTCTGTATCGCTGGGAAGCTGCCGACAAGAATGGAATGAACGGTGCGATCATTTTGATGCACTTAGGTTCGCCTAGACAATCCGAAAAACTAATCTATATTCTTCCCGATTTTATCCAGGCGATGCTCAATAAAGGTTATAAATTCGTAACCGTTCCAGAAATATTAAACGAAAAGCAGGATTGAATCCTGCTTTTCACTTAGTATTACTTCTTCTTCTTTCCTTTATTATTCGGTCCAATCCGATCAGGCTCACTCGAAAATTCAGGGCTTGGGAAATAGAGCGGTTTCACGACCTGTTTTTTGCCGAAAATTCTTTCCCATCTTGCATAAAACCAATTCTGGAAATTGTATAGGTGAAGATAGAATACAGGTACCATAAGAAGTGTGATAATACTTGCAAATGCAAGTCCCCAACCAAATGCAAGCGCCATTGGAACCAAGAACGGATCGTAGCCTCCAATCCCATACGCAGTAGGCAAGAGTCCCAAGACTGTGGTTACAGTAGTTAAGGTCACGGCCCGAAGTCTTAAGTTTCCGGTATCGATCAAAATTTCTTTAATGTCTTTATTCGGATTTTCTCTTCTAAGAGTGTTTGCAAAGTCTACAAGTACGATAGAGTCGTTCACCACAACTCCCGCAAGGCCCACAATTCCAAGCATTGCTAAGAATCCGAAAGATTCTCCATGGGTTACGAATGCCAAGATCACTCCGATAAAAGAGAATGGGATAGCACTTCCGATCACTAGTGGCTGCATCAAAGATCCGAATTGGGACGCAATGATGATGTACATGATGAGTAAGGCCATTAAGAATAAAAATCCTAAGGAGCCCATGGATTCTTCGGTATCCTTATTTTCTCCGCCGAAACGAACCATATAACCTGGATACTTATCTATGATCTTTTCTTGGTCTGCTAATTTTTTAGCGGAATTGTTTGCCTCTGTAGAGTTTGCCTGTTTTCCGCCTGCTAAGTTTGCAGTGACTGTAACTAAACGTTTTCCATCCAAGTGATTGATATTGGAAACACCAGGAAGTCTTTGCATGGTTACAAGTCTAGATACCGGGATCATTTTACCGATAGAGTTGGAAACATATACATGGTTCAAACTATCCACAGACTTTCTGTAAGATTCAGGAAAGCGGACCTTTACTTCTACTTCTTCATCCGTTCTTTTGATCTTTGTAGCTACAGTTCCTTGGAAAGCAGTATTGATTGCCTGTGCAACTCTGGAAACGGAAACTCCAGCGGTAGAAGCAAGTGATTCGCTAACCCGGATACGTATTTCGTCTTTTCCCTCATTGAAGTCATCTGCGATATCTGTGACTCCTTTTACGTGCCCTAGTATACCTTTGTATTCGGACGCAATCTTCAAAAGGGTGTCGTAATTATCTCCTCTGATCTCAATCGCCACAGGTTTTCCAACAGGAGGGCCTCCGGATACTTTTTCGTATTCTAAGGCGACCAGTTTTCCCCGAAGTGATTCGAATTCCTCCGGGATCACAGTAGGTTCCGGAATATCGCAAGGATTTTTGGTTTCTTCCGCTTCCTTTTGGATTTTCTCTTCTTCGATCTTGCGAGAAGTTTCGTTTAATAACCAGAGAGTTTTTCTTCTGAGTCTTTGGATGATATCGTCCGTTTTATGGCATTTTTTACGGTTCTCTTCCGCAGTTAGATATGCCATTACCATTCCGTAATGTTTTCCTCTTTTGGTAAAAGGATCGTTAGGATTGGCCTGGATAATCCCCACACGGGTCGCGTAATTTTCCAGATCTTCCTGAGGTACTTTTGCGATCTCTTTTTCGATTACCTCTAGATAACGATAAGTCTCATTCAAACTTGCTCCTGTTTTTGCGGTGACCTTTACGTAGAATTGGTCAACAGAGCCTGGGAATAGTTTGAATTTGGAGAATAATACCTGGATGATAAAACTTATAATCAGCAAGGAAACGATCCCGACCGTCATTTTCCAAGGATTGTTCAGTGCGAATCTAAGTGCCGGAACATACTTTGTATTTCTAAATTTGGAGAACCATCCGGATTCTTCTTTGATCTCTCCCGCTTTTACTCCGCCTTTATTAATATCGTACAAGTGATTTGGCAGAATGAAGAATGCTTCCGCGAGAGATGCGCAAAGCGCAATGATCACAACGAGAGGAATACTGAATACGAACTTACCGAAAATCCCCGGCATGAATAGGAGTGGAGCAAATGCGGCTATCGTTGTAGTAACAGTCGCTGTCACTGGAGAAACCACTTCTAAGGTTCCCTTTAAAGTGGCCTCATATGGAGGAAGTCCTTCTTCTATATATCTATATACGTTCTCACAGATAATGATCGCATCATCCACAAGTATCCCGACTACGAGGACTAAACCGAACATTGAGATCAAATTTAAGGTCAATCCGAATTGATCCATTATAAAGAATGTAGCACCGAAAGATACAGGGATCCCTAAAGCAGTCATTAGGGCTACTCTCCATCCTAAAAAGAAGAATAAAGAACCTGTAACTAGGATCATCCCGAAGGTAGCGTTTGAAATTAGAACATTCAATCTGCGTCGGATATATTTAGAAAGATCGTTTACGAATGCGTATTGGAATTCTGGAGAACCTTTACGGAATTTTTCTACTGTGGATTTTACACTATCCACCACCTTGATCGCATCCGCACTTTGCCTTTTTAGGACTGTGAGAGCTACAGTTTTGGTTCCGTTCACATTCTCGATATAATCAGCTTCTCTTAAACCTTCCGTTACTCTCGCAACATCTTGCACTCGGATCGCATTTCCGATCTCGTTCCCTCTCACATGGACACGAGAAATTTCTTCTGGACTATCGAATTCTCCGATAGTCCTAAGAATGATCTCCTTATCCAGACCGGTGATATTACCGCCCGGAACGTTTACGTTACGATTTCTTAGTGCATTGATCACATCCTGACCGGTGAGATAAAAACCGAATAAGCTATTCGGAAGAATATCCACTTGCATTTCGGTCTCTCTCCAACCTCTACGAGAGACTTTTGCTACACCTGAAATGTCTAAAAGTGCCTGTTCAACGATCTTTGCTTGTGCACGTAATCTTTTCTCAGCCTCGACAGACCCATCATCTTCTTTTAATGTGATGGAAACTTCGATTACGGGAGTTCTTGCAGTGGTGATCTCTGTTACTATCGGATCTTCTACTTCTTCCGGAAGGTCTTCCACCCGGTCAATGGCAGATTTGATATCATCCACCACCTTCTGGGTATCCTTTGAATCCGGATCCAATGTGATTACGATACCGGATCTACCTTCGATAGAAGCGGATCTATATTCTTTGATCCCGTCCACTTCCTTGATCGCTTTTTCGAGAGGATTCGTGACTAATTTTTCTACCTCTTGGGGAGAGGCTCCCAGATACAAGGTAGAGATAGAAACTATATCGAAGTTGATATTGGGGAAAGCTTCTCTGTTCATCTTAACAGCAAGAAAACTTCCCGCAAGAATGATAAGAACGGTAAGTAAGTTTACGAAGATACTTTTCGAGAGGAAATATTCAATGATACTTTTCATAGGGGTATTCTGCTTAAAGGTTTAGGGGAGAAGTTATATTAGTCCAGAATTGGACCGCTTAGTTCCATGGAGTCGTTGAATCCGAACATTTTTGTACTTTTTAATCTATCAACGTACAAAACTCCGTTTAGGTGATCGCATTCATGTTGGTATACGATCGCGGAATATCCCTCGATCGTTTCTTCGTGGGAGTTTCCTTTTTCATCCATCCATTTCATTTGGATCTTATTGGGTCTTTCTACAAAACCCCTCATACCCGGAACGGAAAGACATCCTTCCCAGTTACCGTCTACTGATTCAGTGATTGGTTTGATCTCTGGATTGATGATAATTCTTTCAGGAACCCTGGATGGGCTATCGTCTTCAGGGTCGGAACCTACTACTACGATCTTCTTCATGATTCCGATCTGAGGAGCTGCAAGGCCGACGCCGTCCGCATGTCTCATCGTGTCGAACATATCCCGGATCAACTTTTTGAACTCTTTGGTTCCCAGCTCGTCGGGATGAACATTTTCGCTGGTCTTTCTTAGAAGGGGATCGCCGATTTTGAGAATTTTACGCACTGACATTTTCAGAACCTTGTCCTAGAGCTATCTTTCACCGGTTTTTGCCCACCAGATTTTAAGAATGGTTCTAAGATTTTAGACAGCATTCCAGTGGTCGGT
This sequence comes from Leptospira johnsonii, assembly GCF_003112675.1. Lineage (NCBI taxonomy): Bacteria > Pseudomonadati > Spirochaetota > Leptospiria > Leptospirales > Leptospiraceae > Leptospira > Leptospira johnsonii. The sequence continues at coordinate 383,235 of NZ_BFAY01000005.1, forward strand.
TCTGAAAATCTTGGATTTTGAGCTTCCCATCTATACACAAAAGTTCTGACCGAAATGTTTTGTAATATTTCCGCTTGGGTTTCTAAGGGGCCAACGGTTCTGGGGAGAAGTAACCCTAGCGGACATTTTGCCTTTTGGGTATAGAGGTCATCTTTTTCCAATCCGTTCCATAACTTTTCTAGACCGAAAGGGTCCCAGAAGAACTTAGGGATCTGGGTCAAATTTCGGAGAAACCAATCTGTTTTTTCTAGAATGGAAGCTGAGTAGCCGGAGACAGGCAAAGGATTCGGAAAGATCAGAAATGCAGAAAGTATTTTATCGTGAGGTTGGGTGAGAAGTGGCCAGATCAATCTAGCGGAAAATCCTTCCGCAATTAGAATTTGTTTCTTCTTTCTTTTCTTCAGAAAATCCAGAATATCTTCGTTGGAAAATCCTGAGAATTTTTCAGGACCTTCTGCCACAGTAAGATAATAGTCGGAAGAAAGTTCCGGGCTAAAAGATCGGCCAAAAGAATGTAAGGGGTCCCGGAGCCAAAGCACCTCGTCTTTTTTGGGATTTCCCCGGCTGGTAAAAGTCCAATGATTCACTCGCATTAGTCTTGACAGTGATTAGGAAAGTAAACTATCTATTAGGTTCGGCTAAAGAGTTGGAGACGAGGGGAATCGAACCCCCGACCTTTTGAATGCCATTCAAACGCTCTCCCAACTGAGCTACGTCCCCTTCGATTCCAAATTGGTGTCTTTGGGCATGCTGTCAATATATAATTATTAGGAGCAATCGGATGAGCGATTCCGTCGAGGAGTTACAGAAAAAAATAAAAATCCAAAACGATATCATCAAAGGTTATGAAAAAGTTTTGAGATTGAACGAGCAAGAATTGGAAAATGCGGATGAGATCATTCGTATGTACGAGACTATCATTCAGTATTCCGGACAAGAATTAAAAGATGTTAAAGAAGCTTTTGATGCAACTTCAATCGTGACTAACTTATCTAGAGACGAATTAATATCCGCAATGAATCGGATCAAAGAACTTGAACTCGCTAATAGAAAACTAAGGGAAGAGTCCCTTAAATTCCAATCCTAACTTCCGACCTTGACCCAGATAAAAAAACAGGAGACCCTACTTAGAAGTCGAAGTGACGGTTCCTTCTTCCTAGAAGAAGGTTTAGGGGTCTCCTCTATCTTTGATAGTTTTTTGAGAGAGGCAATCACGCTCACTCATGCGGATCTAGGCGGTATATTTTCCACAACAGAGTCCGCTAATATAAGACAGATCTCGGGTCGTAATGAAAGAGAACTGATCGAAGCAGCACACTGGGCATTCTCCCAATCTGGAAAAGACCTACTTTTAGAAAAAGGTAAAACACCTCCCTGGGCAAAATCACCAAGTAATTATCCTCTTTTGGTTTGTAGATTGAAAGTGGACGATCTGGATTCCAGTTTAAAGGCAAATCGTGCTAGTTATGCAGTTTTAGTTTTACAAGGTAAAACTACTGCGGATCGTTTTTCTAAAACCGATTTCGAACTTCTTCGTACTACATGTAAGACAGTAGGAAGATTATTAAAAGAATCTCATGTATCCGGAGATGCTTCCTTAGTCACTCTTTCCTTGCTCGCTACCACACAGTTGGTATTAGAAGCCGCACAAGCAAAAAGACAATCGGAACGTTTCGACTTCCTACTCACGGAAGTGATACGCGTATCCGGACTCATCAATTCTTCCTTAGATCTTTCTCAATTATTAGAAGCGATCATGCTTTCTTCTAAAACTGTTTTTAGGACTGAGGCATGTAGTGTTCTTCTTTTGGACGAGTCCAAAGAATATCTCTACTTTCATACAGTTCTCGGAGAAAAAAGCGAAGCAGTCACTAAGATGCAGGTCCCAGTGGGAAAAGGTGTGGCTGGCTTAGTTGTTCGGGAACGTAAACCTATGATCATCAATGATGCACAAAATGATGATCGAGTTTATAAGGAAGTGGATAAGGCTTCTCAATTCACCACTCGTAATATTATGGCGGCACCCTTGGTCGCAAACGACGAAGTTATAGGTGTGATCGAAGCGATAAACACTGTAGACAGAGAAAAGTTTACCGGAGAAGATCTAGAGCTTTTTTTAAGTTTTTCCGGAACATCTGCGTTAGCCATACAGAAGACAGGACTTCTTCAAAACTTAGAGAACGCAAACAAGGATCTTCGTAAAAAAGTTTCGGAGTTAGAGTCCTTATTCGATTTATCCCAAGCGGTCAGTCTTTCTACAAATCGACTGGGCTTGGTGCGAAAATCCATCCGATTGATCATTCGAGAGTTGGATGCGAGTGTCGCAGGTATTTTCTTATACAGTCTTTCTAAAGAGAATTTTATCAACTGTGCTTATTATGACGGAGAAACCGAAAAGATAGACAGAGTCCTGGAAGAAGAAATCTCAGGCACTCAAGTTTTATCCAGCATTATGGAAGGTCTTCCTGTCTTAAAAAGGGATATTTTAGATCAACCTTTCCCGCATGAGTTGGATAGGAGATATTTAAAAGGTTCTTATATTATTGTTCCATTATTCTTGTCCAGTGGAGAACCTTACGGGGCCTTGACTGTTGCGGATAGAAGGGATAAACTTTCCTACCAGGATTCGGACTTCCGATTATTGCAGACAATGGCTTCCCAGTTTACCAAGGGATTCGAAGCTTTCCGTCTTAGAACAGAGATGTTGGAGAAAAAAGCGATCCAACAGGAGATGGAAATTACCCGGAAGATCCAGCAGAATATTCTACCTTCTGAAAAGGTATTTCATTCTAACTTTGATCTAGGTATTCTTTCTGTTCCGGCAAAGGATGTATCCGGAGATTTTTACGATTACTACCAGTACAGCGATGGTCAATATTCATTTTTGATCGCGGATGTTTCCGGAAAAAGTCTGCCTGCAGCTTTATTTATGGCGATGAGTTCTTCTATCATCCGAACTCTTGCTAGGAACCATGATCTAAGTCCGGAAGAAATTTTAAGACAAGGGAACGAGCTCATTTTCGAAGATTCCCATTTTGGAATGTTCGTCACTGCATTCTTCATTCATTATAATCCTTCCTTGTTCACGATCGAATATGCTTCCGCAGGGCATAACGACCAGGTCTGGATCAAAGAAGATGGTTCTTACGAATTATTAAAAGGGCAGGGACCTCCTTTAGGTGTGATCCCGACTGCAAAATATAAGGGCGGAAATTTTACGGTCAAGCCGGGAGATATTTTTGTTTTATATACGGACGGTGCGGTAGAAGAAAAAGACGCTCAAGGAAATGAATTCGGTCTGGAAAGAATGATTGAAGAGATCAGATCCAGAAGACATCTTCCCGCCCAAAAAATTGTAGAAGAATTATACGCTACAATCCGTTCTTTCTCCTCCGGAAAAGAACCTTTCGACGATTTCACAGTACTTCTATTGAAGTATAATAATGATTTTCAATTTTTCAGGACTTTCGACGCAAATACGGGCCAAATTCCTATCTTCCGAGAATTTATATACGATGCGATCAAGGTCAGAAATCTGCCTGATTTTCTGAGAGACGATATTCTTTTGGCGGGGGACGAGGCGGCTACCAATATCGTGATGCATGGTTACAAAGATACTCTGCTCAGAAATCCGAAATTCGATTGTAAAATTCGGTTCACTGAAGATTCTATCACGATCGTGCTGACGGATTCCGGAAAAGGATTCGACAGAACGAATGTGAAAGACCCGTCCATAGAGGAAAACCTCTCCGGAAAAAGAAAAGGCGGATTCGGTGTGTATCTGATAGAGACATTGATGGACGTGGTGGATTATAAAATGGAAGAGGGAAGAAACATACTCACTCTCCAAAAATTTTTCCGCTGACGATGGGGGCAAAATGGAACTGACGGTAGAAATAAAAGGGAACTCTAGAGTGATCCATCTTATCGGGAATATGGACGTCCATAATACCCATAGGGTCGAACAGGCGTTCATGGATCATATTCGAAAAGCTACTGAGTCCAATATCGTCTTGGATATGTCCAACGTGGAGTTCGTTTCTTCTGCCGGTTTAAGAGTCATCGTAGGTTCCTTAAGAGTTTGTAAGGAAAGAGAAATACAACTCAAACTTGCTGCCTTACGCCCTGCAGTTCGTAAGGTTTTCGAGATCATAGATATGGACTCACTCTTCAAGATCTATGATACTGTGGATTCTAGCCTCCAATAAATCCGTTTACCGAACCGCGGTTTTTAGCTTTCCTCCCTGGCCTTTCTCTAAAAACTGTGTACCGTATGTCGGAACAAGCGTACTCGATAGATAATCCGTTTCAATCTTCTAACCAATCGGAATCCCAACCCGTTTCCAGTATTTACGACGATGCCAATGCAATGGGCAAAGAGTTATTGGAAAAACCTCTTCAAGGAGGAGGAACGGATAGGATCCTAGTACAACATTCTAAAGGAAGAATGACCGTCTGGGAAAGGATCAAAGTCCTTACCAATTCGGAACCTAATATTCTCTACCAAAACTGGGGAAAAAATTTAGACGGGGCTTCCTTAATCACAGGTATTTTAAATATTAACGGAAGGGACGTAGCGATCTACGGACATGACTTCACTCTCAGAGCGGGGTCCATGGATGCTACTAACGGAAACAAACTCGCAAGGCTCATCTATATGGCAGGGGAACATGGAATTCCTCTGATCGGGATGAACGACTCGGCAGGTGCATATGTTCCTGCAGGAGTGGGTGGTTTGGACGGATACTCGGAAGCATTCACCGCTCTCAGAAAAATCAGCGGGGTTGTCCCGAGCTTGATGCTCATGTTCGGATTTAACGCAGGTGGTGGAGCTTATCTTCCAAGACAAGGTTCCTTCATGATCCAACCGGAGAATACTTTCTTCGGATTGACCGGACCTGGAGTTGTTAAATCAGTATTGGGCGAGGATATCAGCGCAGACGATCTGGGAGGACCAAAGGTCCACGGACAAAGCGGGGTAGTAGACTTAGTTACCAATGATGAATTGGGAGCGCTAAGAACTGCGCTTAGACTTCTTTCTTATATTCCTGATAATAGTTCCAGCGCTGCTCCTTTTCATCCGACCTCGGATCCTACTGACAGATTTATCTACGAAGAAGAGATCTTATTTAAAAAGACGTTCAATTCGCCTACTGGGATGAATACTCCGTTCGATATCACATTATATATCCAGAATATTTGTGATCATGGTCAATACTTCGAGATCCAACCGCAAAGATCCAGAAACCTAGTCACCGCATTCGGTAGATTGGGCGGACATGTCGTAGGATTCGTAGCAAACAACTCTGCGGTTTCTTCCGGTCAGATCGATATAGGCGCCGCAAGAAAAGGTACAAGATTTATTAGATTTTGTAACGTATATAATATTCCTTTAATATTCTTGGAAGATACAACCGGATTCTTACCTGGAAAAGAGCAGGAACAGAACGGTATCGTTCTAGAAGGAAGAAAACTTCTGGATTCGATCATTGATATTCGCACTCCAAGATTGACTTTAATCATCAGAAACGCATTCGGTGGGGCTTACGCAAGTTTCAACTCTTACCATACAGGTGCGGACATGGTATTTGCGCTTCCTACAGCAAGGATTGCGGTAATGGGGCCTGCTGGTAAGGACTACGTATATAAGGACGAGATCACAGCGATCCAAAAAGAATATAAGGAAAATCTGAAGAATGGCGTATCTGAAAAGGATGCCGCCGCGACCAGGGACAAAAAACTTCAACTTCTCTCTCAAAAATATGAGAAAGATCTAATGAATCCTAAGGAAGCATTATCTTTAGGTTCCGTTTCTAGGATCGTTCTTCCTGGAACCACTCGGAACATTCTATTTAAAAATCTAGATTATCTAATCCGACACTACAAACCCGGACCGATGTCCGGACCTCAAAGGGAATTCGAGTAAACAAATATGATCGACTACCAAAATCGGCGCATTACATTTCGCGAATCTACTTCTCCTTGGATCCATTCTTTTTCCTTACAAACGATTAAATGTCTGATCGTTTGCCGAGGTCCAGTTCGAAAAGAGGCAATGGAAATTTTCGACCAGATCGGTATCAGAGAATATGGGATACTTCTCTCCGAAAAAGATTCAGTTGTTTATCCTATGGCGCTTGCTCCGGAGCTTAGGGATTTCAGATTTCCATCTAATATCCACAGGGTCCCAGACTATATGGGAGCCGGAGCAGAAGAAAAAGCTGCTAGGATCAAACAGATCATCCAGATCGCAAAAGATAACGACTACACTCATATCTTTGCAGGTTACGGATTTATGGCAGAAGATGCCGAATTCATCGAGGCAATCGAAGAGAGCGGAATTTCTTTCATGGGACCTTCTTCTCATGTGGCCCACCAAGCAGGTTCAAAAGACGAAGCGAAAAAACTCGCGCGTAAACTGAATGTTTCCGTAACTCCCGGTGTGGACACTATCTCCGCTACCTGTCTTCTTAAAAAAGCGAAAGACGAAAAAGCATTAGTTGCTCTTGCGAAAGAAAAAGGATTAAACTATACTTATAACTCTTCCATATCTTTGGAAGAGAACGCAGAAGCATTATTGTATGCAGGTTACGAAAAGATCGTAGAATTAGTAACCATTCACGAATTGCAAGCTCAGGCCGAAATTGAAGCTGCAGAGATCTGGAAAAAATATCCAACGAACCGTATCCGTTTCAAATACGTGGGTGGCGGCGGCGGAAAAGGCCAGAGGGTAGTTTCCAAACCGGATGAAGTAAAAACTGCAGTACAAGAAATATTATCAGAATCTAAAGTAACCGCTCCAGGCTCCAATAGGAACTTTTTGATAGAATTAAATATTGAAAAGACCAGACACAACGAGATCCAGCTGATCGGTAACGGAGAATGGTGTTTGGCCTTGGGTGGAAGGGACTGTTCCGTGCAAATGCATGAGCAGAAACTTCTCGAGATCTCTCTGACTCAGGAACTTCTACAAAACGAGATTGCTTCCCTGGAAAAAACGTCTCCTAAAAAAGCTGAGATCATAAAGGCTGACTTACAAGTCCTCAAAGAAATGGAAGAGCAATCCGAAAGATTCGGACAAGCTGTGGCTTTAAACAGTGTTTCCACTTTCGAGTTGATCGTAGAAGGAACGAATCACTTCTTCATGGAAATGAATACCAGGATCCAGGTGGAACATAGGGTCACCGAGATGGTGTATTCTCTTAAGTTCAGCAATCCTGAAAATAAATCCGAATTCTTTATCGTAGACAGCTTGATAGAGGCAATGGCTCTTATTGCTCTTCATGGAAAAAGACTTCCTAAACCTGAACGGATCGTTAGAAATATTTCAGGGGCGGAAGTTCGTATCAACGCTACTAATAAGGCGATCCAGCCTCACGCTGGCGGAGTTATCCTAGGCTGGTCTAAACCTTTGCCGGAAGAAATTCGAGACGACCAAGGTATTTCTGTTCGAAATCCTGATACGGGTCTATTCGTTCATTATAAAGTAGCTGGTGCTTATGATTCGAATATTGCACTTTTGATCACCTACGGAAATAGTAGAGAAGATAATCTTCGTAGACTTGGAAATATTTTAAGAAAGACCGAGCTTAGAGGACAGGATCTACAGACGAACTTACTAGTTCATTACGGATTGATCCATTGGATTTTAGGAAAGGATCCGTTATTCAAACCTTCTACAGCGTTTATGATCTCTTATCTTGCAGCGGTTGGTGCTCTAGAAAGCCTTGGTAAAGACGTAGATCTGGAAGTAGCTTGGACAAAAGTCCTTTCCAATGCGCCAGCAGAAGGAAAAAAAGTTCTTTCCCGTAAGCTAACCTTGATCACAAGACCTATAGCTGAACTGCTTGCAGATGCTCATGTTCTAGCCGGGTTCTTAGGTTATCATGAGAATGTTTCCTGGAAGATCGAAAAAGACCAAGTAGTTTGGCTTAGAAACCCGATCCATATTCTCTCGGACATATATTACTATCTGCATATGGAAGGCGAGTTACACCAATCTCCTTCCGAACAGATATGGGACCATGACCAAAAAGTTCTACAATCTGCATTAGCTTTTTATAAAGAACTGGAAAAACTTACCGGCAAAAAAGCGGATTCTCCAGATTGGGATTCCGTATTTGCAGGAAAGGCTCCGGCAGGAGTAGATGCGGATGTTTGGACTAAGGCGATTTCCTCTCATAAAGGCTTCCAGATCGGCTTGGAACTGCTCAAACTTATCCCAAATCTTGGAAACAAATCCGGTTTCTATAAACTGGGTGTGGATGAGAACTTAGAACCGGTGATCCCTGAAGAATTTAAGAAGGCGGAAACAAGAGACGCGTTCATTAAATTTTTGGCGCCAGCTCCTAAGGCAAGTTCCGACGAGATCGTTTCTCCAATGGGCGGAATGTTCTATTCGAAAGAGGCTCCCGATCTTCCTCCGATGGTGAAAGAAGGTGAGCATTTTAAAGCAGGCCAACCTTTATTCATTGTCGAAGTAATGAAGATGTTCAATAAGATCACCGCTCCATTCTCAGGAACCATCAAAGATGTGATCCTGAAGGATAGCGATGGAAAGATCATCCAAAAAGGGCAGACCATTTTCAAGATCGTTCCAGACGAGGTCCTTAAGATCGAAACTCCGGAAGAGATCCAAGATAGAAAGAATAAGGTAACCTTCTCCCTTCTTTAAGTTCTTAATTTCTAAGATTCTCGTTGGTATTCAACCGGCGAGAATCTCAGAAGGAACATCTTCTAAGGAAAGTATTTTTTCCGCAGCTCCTCTTTCTATCGCTTCTCTAGGCATACCGAATACTACAGAACTTGCCTCATCTTGAGCGATCGTTCTTCCTCCAGCCTTTCTAATCTCGAGAAGTCCAGCAGCTCCGTCGGCTCCCATACCAGTAAGCAAAAATGCCTTTGCATTTCTGCCTACATGTTTTGCAACAGAGTGAAATAATACGTCCACGGAAGGTCTATGACGGTTTACTAATGGACCGTCGGTGATTCTTACGATAAATTGAGCGCCACTTCCTACTACTTCCATATGTTTATTCCCTGGAGCGATGAGTGCAGTACCTTCTTGTATCCTATCCCCGTCTTTTGCTTCCTTTACGGAAATTTTGCAGATATTATCCAGACGATTTGCAAATGCTTCCGTGAATTTCTCGGGCATATGTTGTACGATGACTATACCCGGACTATTTGCAGGAAGAGAAGTAAGAATTTCTTCTAAGGCGATCGTTCCTCCTGTTGAAGTGCCGATAGCCACGATCCTGTCAGTAGTTGCAATTTTTGTAAAATCAAGTCCGTTCGTTTTGCGAGAAGGAGCCGAAATTTGATGTTTCAGTTTGGAAATAGACGCAGAACGAATACACTCACCCAGATAAACTGCAGAATCCTCCAAAAAATCCTTTAGTCCGATTTTAGGCTTGGTAACAATTCCTACTGCACCTTCTTTCAAAGCGATCCAAGCAGTTTCTGAAGATTCTTCGGCAAGAGAAGAGCAGATCAAAATGGGAGTAGGGTGAGAATGCATGATCTTTTTCAAAAAACTGATCCCATCCATCCTGGGCATTTCGATATCCAAAACGATCACATCAGGCCATCTTTCCGTCTTACCTAATTTTTCGAGAGCGAATACTGGATCGGGAGATGATCCGATCACTTTTATATCTGAATTCATTTCCAGGACCTGTTTGAGTACAGATCGGACTACTGCAGAATCGTCGATAATATATACGTATATCATGTTATACTAATTTTGAGGATTTTCCATATACACTTCTCCATCCCAAAGAGAGAAATATATTTTTCGGTGGGATTTACCTCCGATATTGGAAGCGGCAAGATCTATATTTGCTTTACGGACCAGATCCAGAACGGACTCCACATTTTTTTCACCTATTTCTACGATCTTTTTTACTTCTTCCATTTTATCTTCTTCAGGAGAGAACATGGAAGCCCCGCCGAAAATTTTACACACAAATCTCCCAGGTCGTTCTCCCAATTTTTGGAATTGTTTCAGAAAACTTTCCAAGGCATCATCCGCATACTTAGGATGAGGTTCCGAAACATGAGAAGGTCGTTTAGGCAGCATGATATGGGCCATTCCCCCGGCTTTAGAATAAGGATGCCAAAAACATAAAGCTACACAGGAGCCTAAAAGGGTACGGATCCTTGTTCCATTCTCTCCCCAATAAAAACCTCCTGGTTGCAGAAAAATATCTCGGACAATTTCTGGTTCCATCTTTAGACTGCGGGAACTGCGTTAGCCGCTTCTTCCCTAGTTTCCTCCAATGCGGTCAATTCTTCTACAGTTAATAAGCGTAGAAGGTTGAGTAAAAGAATGAATCCGCTGGCTTGCCTTGCCATTCCCGCTAGAAAATCCACACGTATCCTGGAACCGAAAGTTGGAGGAGGTTCGATTTCAGAAGAAGGTATACTCAATACTTCGTATACGGATTCAACGATCAGGCCTATATCCATTCTGGCACCGCTAATAGATTCCGGGACTTCCACAATAACTATACAAGTCCTTTTATCCGGAGAATGTTTCTTTCTGAAAAACTTATCGCATACATCCAGAACAGGGACCACATTTCCTCTAAGGTTGATTACCCCCGGAATAAAGGAAGGCATCATCGGAACAGTGGTCACATGAGTGTATTCTAGGATCTCTTTTACGTTCAGGAGGCCTATTCCAAAGGTTTCCTCTCCGATCTTAAAGGTCAAATATTGGTTGTCTTCGAAAGTACTCACTTCAACACCTCAGTATTTTTCGAACTTAGGCTTGTTAGGAATACTTACAGTCCTCACTGCTGCCGCTGCCAAACTTTTTGATCCATTACCTGAACCTTCTCTTCCCTGCGCTTCCTTGCTTAATCTGAAGAATAATACGGATTCTCTCAAGGATTCAGCTTGGCTGTTCATTTCTTCCGCAATTGCAGCTAACTCTTCCGAGGCAGACGCATTCTGCTGAGAAACCTGATCCAATTGTCCCATCGCTTTATTGATCTCGACAACCCCAGAGGCCTGCTCTTCGCTGGAAGCAGTGATCTCTTGTACCAAATCTGCAGTTTTCCTAATATTTGGAACGATTTCACTAATTAGTTTTCCCGCCTTTTCTGCGATCGCCACTGAGGATACAGCAAGGCTAGAAATCTCATTTGCTGATTTCTGGCTTCTTTCGGCTAATTTTCGAACCTCGGATGCTACTACCGCGAATCCTCTTCCATGTTCTCCTGCTCTTGCAGCTTCAATTGCCGCGTTCAGAGCGAGTAGGTTGGTCTGGTAAGCAATGTCTTCAATGATAGAAATTTTTTCTGCGATCTGTTTCATAGCTGTCACCGTTTCGGTTACCGACTTTCCACCTTCTTCTGCGTCCTTGGAAGATTGGCTTGCGATCTGTTCCGTTTGTTTGGAATTACTAGCATTTTGATCGATCGAAGCAGTCATTTCCTCCAATGAAGAAGTAGTCTCTTCCACAGACGCTGCTTGTTCTGATGCACCTTGGCTAAGAGAATTCGCAGTGGAAGAAACTTCTCCTGCAGAACCGACTAAACTACCGGCTTTCATCACGATATCACCCATGATCTCGTTCAGTTTGTCGACTGTAGTATTTCCATATTCTTTCAATTTTCCAAATGTTCCATAGTATTCGTTCTCTATTTTAGAAGTCAGATCTCCGTTGGCCAATCTTTCCAACGCATCCACTACTTCGTTAAGTCCGGTTTCGCTAACTTGTAGGAAGGAATTGATCCCTTCTCCTAAACTTCTAAAGAAACCGTCTTTACCTTCTAGTTTTACCCTGGTTCTAAAATCTCCTTTCGCCGCAGCTCCTACAATTTCTTCGATTTCCTTTTGAACCACAAGTTCTGCTGTGACGTCGGACCATTCCACCACGGCTCCTAATCTTTTCCCTTCGGAGCTTAAGATTGGATTGGCAATTAGATTGAACGATCTCCCTCCTATCGTAATTGAAGACTCATAAGTGCTAGTCAAATTCGCGAGTAGGTTCCTTTGGTGAGCCGGGTTCTTGTGGAAAGTATCTATATTGGTACCAAGTAAACTCTGTAAATTAAAGGCACTTAACTGTTTTCTAATATCTCCTTCTCCGTTTTGGAACATCTTATATACGGCTTTATTCATATATTTGATATTGAAGTCGTTATCTGCGATCATTACGTTCGTAGAAGCGTTATCCAAGGCCACCTTAATACGAGTCAGCTCGTCGTTTTCCAATTTGCGAGCCTCTGCCACTTTTTTCTGCTCGGTTACATCAGACCATTCTACCACTGCACCTAGTCTATCTCCATTTTCTGTTAGGATAGGGTTAGCAATCAGATCAAAACTTCTTCCACCTATTTCGATACTGGATTTGAAAGTATTGGTAAAGGAGGCAAGTATTCCTCTTTGGTGAGCGGGGTTCTTGTGATAAGAGTCTATATTTGATCCAAGCAATTTATTCAAATGGAAGTTGTTGAGTTGTTTTCTAATATCACTTTCACCGATCTCGAACATCTTTACGATCGCTTTGTTCATGTATTTGATATTCAGATGAGTATCTGCAATCATGATATTTGTACTGGTATTATCCAAAGCGACTTTGATACGGGTAAGCTCTTCATTCTCCTGGCGTCGGATTTCCAACAATTTCTTTTGTTCAGTAACATCTGCCCATTCGACTACTGCTCCCAGTCTATCACCGGATTCCGTTAGAATAGGATTTGCAATCAGATCGAAACTTCTGCCACCAATCTCTATACTGGAACGGAATGTTTGGTTCAGATCTTTTAAGATATTTCTCTGGTGAGCAGGGTTTTTATGGTAGCTATCAATATTGGAACCCAGCACCGACTCCATACGGAATTGGCTGAGTTGCTTTTTAATATCTTCTTCCGCATTTCCAAACATCTTACGGATAGACTTGTTCATGTATGTGACCTTTAAATTTTGGTCCGCCATCATAATGTTCGTAGTCACATTGTCTAAAGCAGTTTTGATCCGAATGAATTCTTCCGAATCGGACTTATTATTAGAAACAATACTTCCAGAAGAGAAAGGTTTTAGGTAAATTACCAAGGCAGGTAAGAGAAGTGTCCCGAATATCGCGAATAGGAAATGATAGTATACAGGACCTTCTTTCTGGACAGGAACAGAAATGGAGGATCTCGATCTTTCCCAATCAGATTTCAGTTTCTCTAGCTTAGGGATTGAATTTTCGGAAACCTGATTTAGGAAATTCTCCTTTGTATCCTTTGCCTGAGTCCCTAAAATCCCCTTTGCAACCAGGACGGTTTCCTGAAGGGTTTCCAAATCCTTTTGGAATTTTTGCAGGTCTTCCGGATTTTTCAAACCTGCTGAAGCTCCTTTTAGATCGGTCGCAATCGCTGTTTGGATCGTTTTCAGATTTTCTATTTTAGATAAAAGTGATTCCTTACTTTGCCCGGGTAGAAATAAAGAATATAAACCGGATTCATAATCCTTTAGCTCGAAATGGATCGTTTCGGAAGGAACCGAAATTTTATCCGAGGATCCAGTCTCGAATCCGCGATCATACAAATAACTCCAACCGGCTGATCCGAATGTCAGAACTATTCCCAACAATAAAGACCAAACAATTACACTTAGTTTTAATTTACCCTGTCCCATACGATTTACCTATATTATAAATTAATTATTTCCTTCATCATCGCAATTTGCTCAATGTGCGAATGTTCTATCTCTCAAATTAGTTCTTTGGATTTTTAAAAGGGAATGAAGACCAGGCACATCCAGGATGAACGCGATTTTTCCAGTCCCTAAAACGGAAGTTCCGCTAATACATTGGATCCCTTTAAAAATTTCATTCAGAGGTTTGATTACTGATTGGATCTCACCTAGTAGATCATTGACTAAGATCCCGAAATTTCTGCCGTCGTGCTCTAGAACAAGAACGTTCTTTCTTCCTTCATCTGGATCGGGGAGCCCTAAAAATCTACCCAAATGTAGAATAGGCAGAACTTCTCCTCTTAAGTTAATAGAACCTGCAATTTCATCCGGAAGAAGTTGGAGTTCCGACTCCATGGTTTCTCTTACCCAATCCATAGGTACTACAAAATAAGAATCACAGGATCTGACTAGGAATCCATCTATGATTGCAAGTGTAAGTGGAAGACGAATGGAGAATACACAACCTTTTCCGAATTCGGATTGTACATTCACAGATCCTCTTAAGGATTCGATATTGCGAAGTACGACATCCATTCCTACTCCTCTCCCAGAAAGACTTGTGATGGACTCCGCTGTGGAAAATCCAGGCTGAAAAATTAGATTAAATATTTCTTGTTCGTTTAATACTTGGGCAGGATCTATCAGTCCTTTTTCAATAGCCTTTTGTCTGATCTTTTCGTGATTGATCCCTTTTCCGTCGTCGGAGATCTCAATGGAAATACTCCCCGTAGAATGAGAAGCTTGTATTTTTAATTTTCCTCTTTGTGATTTCCCAAGATTTGCTCTTTCTTGGCTAGGTTCTATTCCATGATCTAAAGCATTTCTTAATATGTGAACGATCGGATCGTTTATCTTTTCGATTACCGATCTATCCAGTTCTGTCTCTCCGCCTAAAATCTCAAAATCCACTTCCTTTCCAAGTTCTAGGGAAATGTCTCTCACCGTTCTTCTGTACTTTTCAAAAAGTTCTCCGATCGGGACCATTCGAAGGGCCATCGCAGTTTCTCGGATCTCTCCTACAAGTCTGGATAATAATTCAGCGGATTCGTTTAAGTCCGAATCTTCCTTCTCCGCTAGTAAACGACCTAGGCTTGCTTCTGAGATAATCAATTCACCTACAAGATTTACCAATTGATCCACTTTTGCGGAATCTATACGGATGAGCTTAGGAACGATCTGAGTAGTTTGTAATTTATCGCCTTCCGTCTTTTTGGAAGAAGTTTGTTCTTTAGAAGTTTCAGAAGAATGTGTAGAAATTGGAGTTTGGAAGCGGAGCCCTTGTAAATCCAACGCCTTATAATATTCTTCTTTTTCACAAGGGATCTCGTTTGCGATCGTATGAAATATTTCTTCGGAAGAATTTGGAGGAACAATTCTCAAAAAAGAAGAGTCCTTTACGAAAGAAAAAACAGATTCAAGATCTTTCCTCTCTATCCCTGACTTAAGTTGGACCTCGTAACCTAGATAACAATTTTCTGAATCCCAGCTACTCAAATCCGGAAGTTTTGTTTTATATACGTATAAGTTTTTGATCTCTCCGATGGTTCTTAGATATTTTAAGAAGGAGAATGGATCCATTCCGTCCTTAAAGATATTTTCCCCAGGAAAGAATGTGATCTGCCAGTCTGAGTTAACCATTCCTTCTTTTTCCGACCTATTTTGATCGAGATCACTCGCGGAATTTTTAATCTCTTTTTTGACAGAGGTGTTGGTGTTGCCGGTAAATTCTTTAGCTTCTTTCAGAATTTTTGTCTGTTCCGCTTCTAACTGCGGAGCCAGATTCTTGCCGGGGAGTGGGTCTCCTACAATTCGTTTTAAATGATCGATTGCTCTTAATAAAAAGTCTATTTTAGAAGGATCCAAATCAGTCTTACCCGATCTGGCCAGATCGAGTAGGGTTTCCAGCTCATGCGAACATTCTTCGATGGACTCATATCCGAACATCCCTGCGGTTCCTTTTACGGTATGAACGGACCGGAACATAGAATGAATTGCTTCTTCGTCGAATTCACCTTTTTCCATCCGTAAAAGATATAATTCGGCTCCGGATAATAATTCCAGAGATTCTTGTATGAATGCTTCTTTGATCTCTGAAAGATCCATTATACCTTCTCCAATCCGTAAGCAAATTTAAAGGAAGTAGAATCTTTTTTTGAGACCCGGATACGGTCTTGAAAATATCCGATCAGACCGTATAGATCATAAAATTCTAATAAACAATTTGGATGATTTAATATAGCAAGATCCCAGGATCTATCTATGGAATTTTTTTTGAGTAAAATTAATGACTGAACAAAACTAGAGTCCACCTTTTCCAAAGAGGATGTATCTATTTCTATCCTAATCGGATCTTTATCCAGAAGTGCTTGCAATTTTGACTTCCAATCCAATGCGTAATAGATAGAAGCCTCTCCAGAAAGATCCAAATGAAAGATCGGTCTGGAATTTTTTTGGCCGAGTTCAGATACTTTTACTTCCAACGACATAAACTTTTCCCGGTTATACGAGTAAAACCTGTATTGTTTTCAAAAGTTCTTCCGGAGAAAAAGGTTTCGTAAGCCAAGCTTTTGCTCCGGCTTTTAAACCTTCGTTTTTGAGTTCATCTTGGGATTCAGTGGTCAACATGATGATTGGAACAAATTTATGGTTCGAATCTTCTTTGATCGCCTTCACGAAAGAGATACCGTTCATATTCGGCATATTCATATCGCTAACCACCAGATCCACTTTACCTTCTCTCAATTTCTCCAAACCCTGCAGTCCGTCTTCCGCTTCCACTACGGAAAAAGAAGCCTGAGAAAGATGAAGGGTAAGTATCTTTCTGAATACGGCTGAATCATCCACGATTAAGATTTTTTTCATATTCTCCTTCTTGTCATTCTCATTGAATGGGTAATAATAATTCGCTCATCACACAAAGACGCACATGTTCTCCAGTATGGTCTTTTGCATTATGAATAAAGAATAAACCATTATGCTTTCTAAGGATTTGGTCCACGGCGGTAAGTCCTAAACCCAGACCGAATCTTTCTAGATGGGACACACTTTCTACGGGGGGATGAATTCGGAAGAACGGTTGTAGAACTAGATTTTCGTGTTTTTCATCTACGCCTCCATAAGGTCGTTCATCTACGATATTCTTCACCACGACGCAGAAATAACCTTGGTTGATGCTAGTGAATATTTCTAAGGAAGTTTTCGGGGCACAGTATTTGTACGCGTTTAAGACCACTTCTTCCAAAGCTTGGAGAAAAAGATCGAGTTCAATATCAAGATCTACTTCCTTTTTCAAAACGGGCAGGGCCAGCCTAAGTCCTTTCTTTTCCAGATAAGGTAGGATAAACTCGCTTGCTTGTTTGATCCTTTCTACTAGTTCCGATGCCTTGATCTTATTCTTTTCTAGATTCCGATTAATGATCTCCAATAGCTGGGTCAGACCTTTCAGTAAATTTTTGGTGATCTCCTGATTTTCTAACACCAGGTTCATCATATTTTTATTAATTATGTAATTATCCCCATCTTCCTTCATTTCAGTCTTGATCATATCTAAAAGACTGATGATAGCTCCAATCCCGGAACCTTGGGATAGGGAAGTCTGTAAAGAATGTATGGAAGATTTCTCCCAGGATTCGTCTCCTGCTTTCCTTCTGGTTTCCTTATAGGTCAACCATTCCAACTGATTTCTGAGTTTTAGACTTTCTGCTTCTAAGATCGCAGCTTCGCTTGCTTTTAAGAAACGATAATCCACAGCCTTATTTAGAGCCTTATGGAATTGATCGGGAAGAATCGGCTTGATTATATAATCGAATACTCCTAGTTTCATTACCTCGATCACTGTGTCGGTCGAATCGAGTGCCGTTTGGACTAGCACGGTTGCATCCGGTTGGAATTCCTTCAATCTCTGGATGAAAGTGGGACCGTCCATCACTGGCATCATAAGATCCACTATGTAGAAAGAATATTTATTGGCCTTGGCCATCTCCAATGCTTCTTCTCCGTTAGAAGCAGACTGGTATTGGATCCCGAACTCATCACAAAGAGCCTCAAGCATAAGAGTATTCTCTAATTTATCCTCAACTAGTAGTATAGGATCTCGGACTACACTCTTTCTTTCCTGTTTATTTTTGATTACGGAACTCGTAGAGTTACTCATGGATTTGGTCCGCCAATTCTTCTAATATTAATTTTAGTTCGTCCAAGGATATGGGTTGGGAGAGAACGAAATCGAAATTCTCCTTGGAATATTTTTTTTCAAATTCTTGGGTTTCTTCGGGGAGGATCAGTATTGTTTTCCAAATTTCTGATATTCTTTCCTTTAATGTAGAATTTGAATCTTGGAATAGAACTATCTTCTTATCTTTTGTAATTTCCTTGAATAGCAACGGTTGGTTTTGTTTTTTAAAGAAATGAGTAAGTAGATCTGCGTTTTTCTGGTCGGATAATTCTAATTGAATAAAGCAGAAGTTTTTAAGTTTATCAGGATAAACTCCTGCAAAATTTTTTCGGGGCTTTAATTGTTTAGGAGTTTGTTCATATCTCGGAAGATTCAGATAAAAAGTTGTTCCGATACCTTGTTGACTTTTGACCCTGATGCTTCCTCCATGAGCCTCCACTAGTTTTTGAACGATAGAAAGCCCAAGACCGGTTCCTTCCGTATCTCTTGATTTGGAATTTCTGACCTGATAGAATGCGTCGAAAATTTTTTTCTGTTCCGAGTCCGAAATACCGATCCCAGTATCTGTGATCTCCACCACCCAATCCTTTCCTTCTTTATGGGTAGAAAGATAAATAGAACCTTGCTCGGCAGTAAATTTGACTGCGTTCCCTACCAGATTCAAAAATATCTGTCGAATCCGTTTAGGATCTCCCCAGATCATGAAAGTAAGTTCTTCTGGATCGTCCCAGACCAAATGAATATGTTTTCTTAAGAGTTCAGGTTCTAAAAATTCTACTACTTGCTCCAATTCCTTTCTAAAATCCATTTCAGAAAAATAGAAGGAAGACTTTCCTGCAGTGAGTTTAGAAAGTTCGAGTATATCATTAATTAAACCTAATAGATGTAGTCCAGATTTGTGGATCAAGTCCAAGTATCTTTTATCGTTCGAGCTTTCGTCTTCTATCTTGATCAGTTTAGAAAGCCCGATGATCGCATTCAGAGGAGTGCGAAGTTCGTGGCTCATATTTGCGAGAAAATCGCTCTTTGCTGTGCTTGCTGCTTCCGCCTTTTCTTTTTGGACGGAAAGTTCTTTCGTTCTTTTAATTACTGTTTCTTCTAAGTTTTCTTTATGAAGTTTCAATTCCTCTAATATTGATTTTCTTTCCAAATAAAACCCGATCAGATCTACGAATGTGCGGAATGTAAATTGTTCTTCCGGACCGGATTCATGTCGGAAGAATTCCATTCCCAAAAATCCGAACCAATCCCCTGACATTCGGATCGGAAAAAGAAAAATTGTATCCGTTCTTCTTCCTTGGAAAAACGATCTTTCCACTCCAGAGAGATCGGAGGTATTGAACTCTACAATATCGTTCCTAAGAAGAAATGGTTTCCATCTTGCAAATTTAGTAGCGAGTGAAATTTCAGGATGAGTTTCTGCTAGAGTCGCACTCGAATAGGGGCTTTTTATCTCCGCTTGTAACGCTAATACGTCAGGGTTTGCGGTTTTCTTGTATAGATAGATCCTTTCTGCTTCTACCAATACCAAAAAATGTTCGATCGCTCTTTCGATCGTAAAACTTTCGTGGGTCGTATTTAATAAAATCTGAGAAGCTGCAGAAAGCCCCATTTCGGACCTAAGTCTTTTTGCCGTTAGTTCTTCTCTTTGGATCTTTTCACTGATATCTCTTTGGATAGATAATAAATTTATAATATTTCCGTTCTGATCTTTGACGGGAGAAACCTTCCATTCGGAATAATATTCGGTTCCGTCTTTTTTATAGTTAACTGTGGAAGAAGAGTAGGAATCACCACGCAATAGACAATTTTTAAGATTTTGTAATATTCTTCTGTCCGTTTGCTTACCGAACAAAATTTTAGGGGAGCCCCCGATCAACTCTTCGGCTCTGTAGCCTGTCAGCTCACAAAATGCAGGATTTACAAAAACAATAGAAGGTCCGTTCTCGTTTAGAACTGCGTCTGTAACGAGAATTGCGTCCGAAGTTTGGGAAACGATAATTTGAAAAAGTCCGGTTTCTGTGTCGAACTGCAGATATTCCCCGACCATATAGGCCAGAAAATTTAAACGAAAATAAACTTAATTCAACAACTTTAGAGGAAAATTACATAAAAATGACTTATTTTGACGCAAGTTAGCGATTTTGGACATCTTTGAGACATAATTAAATGTCGAAGTGACTACATCAAAAGATTTGCGGGCAATTTGAAACTCATAGAATCCTCCCTCGAACCTGGGAAAAGATCGAGAACCGCTTCCGGATAGAATTGTATAAGCTTGGAGATGATCTCATCCACTAGAATCTGAGGAGTGGAAGCCCCCGCGGTGATCCCGAGGATCTTGATCTCAGAATTAGCTATATAATCTTTATTTAATTCTTCTAAGGAGCTGACTTTGAAAGAGGAAGGTTTGGATTTTTGAGCCAATTGTAGAAGTCTAAGTGAATTGGAGCTATTATCCGCTCCGATCACCATCATCGCATCTATACTTTCCATCATGGAAGATACAGCTTCCTGTCTTTCAGTAGTTGCGTAACATATATCGTCTTTGGCAGGATGCTCCACGCTTGGGAATAATTCGGCGATCTTCTCCACTACCAATTTTGTGTCAGCCACTGATAAAGTAGTCTGCATCAGATAGGTGATCGGCTTGCTTATATCCAGTTTTCCTACCAAATTTTGGACATCTTCGGGGGATTCTACTAAGAACATTTGAGCTTCTCCAGTAGTTCCTATTGCCTCATCATGTCCCTGGTGACCTATATAGATGATTTGATGAGAGTCTTTGTATCTGCGCGCTTTTCTGTGAACTCTGGTAACTAGAGGGCAGGTAGCATCCCCAATCTTCATGTTCCTGCGTTTTGCTTCTTCGACCACTTCGGGAGAAACTCCATGAGCGGAAAAGACAACAGTGGCACCGTCCGGGGCCTCGTTCAGTTCGTTGATGAATTTAATGCCTCTCTTTCTCATATCTTCCACGACTCTTCGGTTGTGGACGATCTCTTTCCGGACATAGATCTGTTCCTCGGAACTGGATTGTACCTGTTCCACGTAGGAAATTGCGTATTTGACTCCGGCACAGAAACCGCGAGGATTCGCGAGATAGATTTTTTCAAGCATCTACTTTCAAACTGATCGGACTGGCTAAGGAGGCAAGCATTTTCGCGACCGGAACCTGCGCCGGAGGCTCAAAAGCGACATATGTGCATATAGAAGGAAGGGATCTTTTATCCTTATTCGGGAGAAAAAAGTATCTCTTCCAATTCCGGAATCCTCCCGATTTTCAAGGGGAAGAGGTCAAGGAAGACCTCTAGGAAAATCAAACTCTCCTCTTTGGAGGAGATTCGGATTCAAGGAGGAACCGAATGATTATTAACCACAATATCAGTGCCATCTTCGCTCACAGAACTTTAAAGTTCAATAGCGAAAGCATGAACAAAGACATTGAAAAACTGTCTTCCGGTATGCGTATCAACCGCGCAGGTGACGACGCTTCCGGTTTGGCCGTGTCTGAAAAAATGAGGACTCAGGTTGGAGGTTTACGCAGGGCGGAACAAAACACTGAAGACGGTATGTCTTTGATCCAAACAGCGGAAGGGTATCTGCAAGAGACTCATGAAGTTGTTCAAAGGATCCGCGTGCTTGCAGTGCAAGCTGCGAACGGTATCTACACCGAAGAAGACCGTCAACAAATACAAGTAGAAGTATCTCAGTTGGTCGACGAGATCGACAGGATAGCTTCTCAGGCCGAGTTCAACAAAATGAAACTCCTTACTGGAGCTTTCGCTCGTTTGAATCCGACCGCAAGTATGTGGTTCCACATGGGTGCTAACATGCACCAAAGAGAAAGAGTGTATATTGAAACGATGAACACTGCGGCTCTGGGATTAAGAAACCCGACCGTTCTGACTTTCATCTCTCTTTCTACGGCGGGAAAAGCGAACTCCGTAATCGGTCTTGCTGACGATGCTCTTAGATTAATTTCTAAACAAAGAGCTGACTTAGGAGCTTATTACAACCGTCTGGAACATGCTGCTAAGGGTTTGATGAACGCTTACGAGAATATCCAAGCGGCTGAATCAAGAATTCGTGATACTGATATGGCTGAGCAGATGACCAGCTTTACCAGATATCAGATCCTGACTCAGGCTGCTACTGCGATGCTCGCTCAGGCGAACATGAAACCTCAAACCGTGCTCCAGCTATTGAAGTAATTCAATAGCTAACCTGCCGGTTTGACTTAAGTAGTATTCCGGCAGGGGAGCTGGCTTTAAGCTAATGTTGGTTCTTTCGACGGGACCACGGATTTATATTATTATAAATCGCCGTACGACTCTGAAGCCTAACTTCTCGTAAGCGAAAGTTAGGCTTTTTTTTCTCTTCAATACCAAACTGCTTTATAATCAGCACCTACCGTCAGCAAATTTTGTACCGAACGAAAATTTATCCTAATTGTAACCTAAACTTACGACCAAGACCTCGGTTTTAGAATGCGGGGAAGAAGCGATTTATCTTTTTGGAATGTAGAAGTGAGAAACTTCCAAAGGATGATTCCATTCTAGATGAGAAACTGGCTTTTACCCGCAACAATTCTTATTTATATTATCTTTTTACTTTTCGGTTTGGGAAGTTTTCCTCTTATAGATTGGGACGAGAACATTTACGGTGCGGCATCCAAGTCCATGTTGGAAACGGGTGAATATTTCAGGATCCAAGTCAACGGACAGGGATTCAGTGAAAAACCTCCTTTTTACTTTTGGTTCGCAAATCTATTTTATAAAGTTTTAGGTCTTTCCGAATTTTCCACCAGGCTTCCTTCCGTTTTCAGTGGGATTCTTTCCTTTTTGATCTTAGTGCAATTCGGAACGTTTCTGCATTCTAAAAAATTTGGATATGTTTGGGCTTTTCTATATTCTTCTTCTCTCTTGCCGCTTGTACTTTCTAGAACTGCTTATATAGATCATCTATTCAATACATTCATTTTGGTATCTGTTCTTTCTTTCTATGTTTACGAAACAAAGGAGAAAGAGGACTTTCGCGTCAGGGTAGCATGGATCTTGTCGGCAGCCTTCTTTGGCGGAATTGCTGTTTTAACGAAAGGCCCTTTAGGTTTAGCTATCCCTTTTTTTATTTTTGGAGTAAATCGTCTCTTAGATAAAAACTTTAAGATCCGGATTCTTGACTTCATACTGTTTGGGATCGTTTTGATCTCTGTATTGAGTTTTTATTATCTCACAAACTTTATCTCATATGGAAATGAATTCTTAGTCCAGTTTTTCGATTTTCAGAAAAAACTTCTAACCAAGTCTTTAGAATCTCATACCGGTCCTTGGTTCTATCATTTTATTGTAATGTTTATTGGATTTTTTCCTTGGACGGTATTCCTATTCCCAAGTGTTAAAAACTGGAGAACCTTTGCTGACCCTAAAATTTATAGGATTTCTCGTTACTTTCTCGTATGGTTCGGGATAATAATGCTCATCTTTTCGATCGTCCAAACCAAACTACCTCATTATTCTTCTTCTATCTACTTTCCTTTATCCTTCTTTATATCATACTTGATCTTAGAGAAACCGGAGACTTTGAGATCAAATTTTTTCTCGTTCTCCTTTTTAGGGCTCGGTTTGGTTGTGGGGCTTATATTTTTATTTCTTCCTCTGATTTTAGACTATTCTAACTCTGCTATCGGAACCGGGAAGGAACAACTACCTTCTTTTTCAATCTGGGATTCTGTATCCGGATTGATCCTTATGATTGGAATTCTGATCGGATTTGTAGGACTACAAATCTTCAAAAATGGAAAAGAAGAAGGAAAGGATCTTTTTCTGGTTTCGACCTGGATTTCTACGTTGATCTTTATAGGAGTTCTATCTTTTACGATCACTCCTAAGATCATTTCCTTTTTACAAGACGGAAATCTTCGACTTTATGATAAAGCGGAGAAGTCGGGAAATGAGATCGTATATTATAAATACCTTTCCTTCTATCCTATGTTTTATAGAGAAAAGAAAATACACATGATAGGAAGTTATAAATTCAAAGACGAAATCTCCCTCTTGGATTCAAAAGAGAAACTTTCTATCATCTGTAATCGTAACAGCGAACTAGAATTGATCTTAATGCATCCACAAAGAAGTTTTCAGGAAGTTTCTTCTGAAAATGGGATCGTTCTCCTTGATTCCTCGCCAAAGTAGTGGAAGAAGGAACGCGGATTCTAAATTCAGAACCCAAATTCAATCTTGAAACCGGAACCCAGAATCTACATTCCGCCCTTCCAAGCGCAAAATCTAAGTTGCGAAATTCGGATTTTTCTGATTTAGAGTTGTAAGCTCTCGCCCACGGGCCTCTCCCCACCACCCAAGCTCAGGGTGGGGGTTGTCTTTGAAAAATTCCGGAACGGAGATTCCGTTCCGAATCGGAGCAGTCTCAATTCAAAATTTGCTCTCTGGATTTTGGAAACTGTATGTAGAACGAGCCCGATCGCAATTTGGATCCAAGAAAACAACATTAGTCCAGTCGCAAGTACGGCTAAAGGAACATGATACACATATTTGTACCGGATATAATCCAATACCGGAGGCGTTCCCGCAACTAAGGATAAAAGCCCAGAGACAACGGAAAAAAATCCGAAGAAATGCATCGGTTTGTAATCTTTAAATATCCATAATATATTCTTCACTACTTTGTATCCGTCTCGGATCGTATTCAATTTAGAAAAACTTCCAGCAGGTCTGTCTTTGTAGGGAACAGAGATCTCTTCTAATCGAAACCTTTTGTCCAAGGCATGTAAGGTCATTTCTATTTCTATCTCGAAACCGGAAGTTAAAATTGGATAGTTTTTTACGAATCTACGAGAGAATACTCGATAGCCGCTCATCGGGTCTTTAAGTTTCGTTCCGAAAAGAAAATTGATCAACATGAGAACAAGTTTATTTCCAGTAGAATGGAACCTTCTTTTATTCTCTCTTCCATAATCTCCCTTGCTCAGGCGATCTCCTACAAGCATATCCAGATCTTTCTCTTTTAAGGTTTGGATCATAGAATGTATTTTAGAAGCAGGGTAGGTCAGATCCGCATCGCACATGATATAAATTTCTGCATCAACCTTTGTGAATGCAGTTCGAATCGCATTCGCCTTCCCTTGTCTTGGCTCAAAGATCACTTCTCCCAAGATAGAATGTTCCGTTAAGATATTTTTAGAGATCACAGAGGTACTGTCTTTGGAATTATTATCTACGATCACAAAAAATGCATTCGGGATCTCTTTGTAGAATTCCAGAATTGTTTTTTCTATAGTAAGCTCTTCATTATATGCAGGAAGGACCAATACAAGCGGGAAGGGTTTCATTATAAAATAGAGTTCGTCCAAGTAAGAGTGAAGAATCATCCAGAAATCGGTTCTTCTCTGTTACAGATCCATGAATCCGAGACATTTCGAATTTTAAATCGTATACAAGTTGTAATATTTTAAATGCAGAATTCTAGTTTTCGGTTAGAGCCTTGCTTTTGTACTAGGACTAGAATGAAAAGAAGTAGATTATTCTTCTTAGTTTCTAGCTTCCTCGGGATCCTTGTACTCGGAAATCTGTTCACCTGGGCGTTTTTCAGAGCGGATACATTTAGATCCTCGGTTGATTGGGAAAAATATTCCAATCCTTATAAAAGAAAAACCAAACTCAAACTCCAGAAGACAGGAATTCATCTACATACAAACCGAACTTGGTTTACTCCTGGCAGGAATTCTCCGGAAGAGATTGAGACAGTCTATGCCGCAAATGGTTATAAAATTTTAGGCTTCACCGATTATGAAAGGATCACGAATACTGATTCTCCCAAGCTAACCCAGCTCAAAGGATACGAATGGGGAACCAATCTTAGAAAAAGACACTTAAGTGTTTTAGGCTTAGTAGAAGCGAGCTATGATCTATTTCCTTTCTACGCAGATCCAGAAAATCTGCAATGGGTCATTGACAAGTTCCAATCAAAAAAAGGATTCGTAGTGATCAATCATCCTCTCTTGAATGAATCCTTTCCGTTAAAACTTCTCTCTCAATTGAAAGAATACGATGCATTAGAAGTGATGAGTCCTTTCGGGGACATTCCTAAATTTTGGGACAAGTTATTAAGCGAGAAACATCCTTCTTTCTGCATGGCATCGGACGATCTACATTACCTTCCAAGAGATGAATACTTGAGAGTCAGAACCTCTGGAATCCCAAATTGGCGGGACCTAAGTTCGGAAATTTACAAGCAAGAAGGTGAATCTTTGATGAGATATCTTCTTGTAAACACCGACAGTCTGGAGGAAGAAGAAGTTCTTCATTCCTTAAAAGAAGGGAATTATCTTTGTGTCCGCAAAATGGAAAGAAGTTTAGAAGAACCTAAATTAGGACATTTAGGGTTAAATTCGGAAAATGAGATCCATTTCGATTTCGAAGACACCCCGATCAGTGTGGATTTTATCGGTCAAAATTCGGAAATTCTATCCCATACTTCTTACCAAAACAAGGGTTCTTATAGGTTGAAGCCTACGGATCTGTATGTGAGGGTACAGGTAGTTTATCCGACAGCAATTATTCTGAGCAATCCATTCTTTCAAAAGCCATAGATTTTTCTTGACTTTTGGACAATTTATAGAGTCAGATAAAGAAAGGTAATGGGCTTAGGATCTAAAAAGGCAATTGGCTATGTATTAGCGATCGGATTTCTTCTCCAAATCGCATGCGTTTCCGTTTATAGCCTGACCGGAAATTGTCCGGTTAGCATGTCCTATCTCGAAAAACAAAAAGAGACTTCCCAAACTCCCCCCTGTCATAAATCCGAAAAATCGGAACAAAAGAGCGATTCCTCTTCCAATGAATGTTGTCCTAAAGAGAATAGCGTCGCTTCCTTGGATCTTTCTAAATTTTTGGATTGGGAAAAATTGGGATTACATAAAGTCCTGATCTTTTTGTTTATTTCCGAACTGAATTCTTCTCAAATCGTATTAGAGAACGTCATTTTGGACGATTCTTATATTCCGATCCCCTCATCTCACTCTCTTAGCTTAAGCACACTCCAAGTATTCCTGATCTGATCCATATTTTCTCTCTTTAATTTTTAGGAGGAAATATGAACGCAAGACTCATTGTCTTAATATCAATTTATACATTATTTTCATCCGCAACGTACGCGGAAAAAAAGCATCTGGAAGAGATATTGGATGTTATAGTAAAAGAACATCCTGAATCCAAGTCTTTAGCTGGACTCTCCCAGGCACATAAATCCCATTCCGAGGCAACCGGTATATTACCGGATCCTAAAATAGGAGTGGCATTCAGAAATTACCCTACCCGAGGAGGATACTCCACCTCGGACAGAGCATTGGATACACCAACGATGACTGGGGTAGAATTATCCGTGTCCCAAGAGTTTCCCTTTCCCGGAAAACTCAGCACTGAAAAAAGGATCTCCAAACTCATGCAGACTGAAGCAAACTTTGCCTATATTTCCGGAGTGAACCGGATCTTGGGGGATTTTTTCAGTCGATTGAATAAATATAAATATTCAGAAAAGAAGAAGGCAATCAACGAAAGAATATTAACTCTTTTGGGCGCCCAAAAGTCCATTAGCGAAAACTCATATTCTTACGGAGAGAATACTCTGTCCGGCGTATTAAAAGCCACGATTGCGAAAACGGAAGCGGTCGAAAAAGAAACAGAATATAATACTCAATTGAAAGATTTGAAATCTCAGCTCGAGTATTATCAGATCTCCGACAAAATTACCTTCTCCGATCTATATTCTATTGATGTGGATTCTTTCTTAGAAAACAAAAACGAAGAATTGGAAACATTAGTTACCGCACAAACTTCTTTGATAGAGGATTCTCCAGAATATAAGATACAAATGGAAGAAGAGAAACGTTTAAAGGAACAGGCTAAACTTACTAAGTATTCCCTGGCACCTCAAACTGAAGTTTTTTTCTCTTATATGAAACGTAGGTCCCAAACTTTCGCTTTGGACCAAGGCCCTTTAAATTACGGAATTATGGACACCACGGAATATAGAGGAGATCTTTTCAGTTTCGGAGTGAATATGAGAGTCCCGGTTTGGTCCGCTCTCAAATGGAATTCCATCACGGGAGAAACGGAACATCTTGCAGAAGTAGGAAAAGACTCTGTAGAAAAAACGAGAGTGCAAATGCTTTCCGAACTGAATCGGAATCTGGCTTATATCAAAGGTGTATCCAACCAGATACGTTTGGTAGAAAAAAGACTGATCCCAGAATTGGAAAAATCAGTCCGAGCAGGTTCCTTCCAATACACTTCAGGAAAAGTGAATGTTCAGGATACACTCCTTGCCCAAACGGAGATCTTAAATACCAAAATCCGTTTGGAAGATCTAAAAGAGCGTAAAAACGAATCTATTTTGAATACATTAAAACTCCTAAGTTTTATCTATAAAGACAACAAAACTCCGGAACACGATAAACATAACTAAGGATAAACCGATGAAGAATTTACATTACCTATTTTTAATTTTCCTTCTAACTATTGGAAACTTATTAGCTCATGAAGGAAAAGAAACATTCGTTTTGAGAGAAGTTGCGAAGATCCATTCTTCTATCTATTCAGAAACTTCTGGAAACTTGGATGTACAAAGACTGGTACAGCTTTTGAAAGAAAATGCAGATCACAAGAAGGACACTGAAAAATTTAAAAAGGCTCTTCCCATTGCAGAAGAGCTAGGTAAAACTATGGATCTTTCTAAAAAGAGAGAATTATTCGAACGTTTATCCAAAGAATTGGAATCGATCGTAGGCCATCACGATAAATCTGAAGTCTCCGTTTTTTATTGTCCTATGCTCAAAAAGAAATGGCTGGCATCCGGAAAAGAGATCCGAAACCCATACGATTCCAAAATGAAAAACTGCGGAGAGATCGTTCATGAAGCCAAATAATTTTCTCTTTCCTTCATCCATCGGATGGATCGGAAAAATTTTGGCCATTCTAGTTTTTGTGGCCTTGCTAACGGATTGTTCTTCTAAAAAAGACATCTACTATTGTCCGATGCATCCTCATTATACTTCGGATCGTCCCGGAACCTGTCCTATCTGCAATATGGATTTGGTCAAAAAGGAAGATCCTTCCGAACATAAGGATCATACTAGTGCAAGCAGTCCTTTACGAGAAGCAGCTTCTGCAGGTATGGGAGATGAGCATTCTTCTCATCTATCCGAAACTGCTTCAGAAAAGAATCCCCAAGAATTGGTCCTTTCATTTGAAAAACAACAATCTATCGGGATTAAAACGGAGTTAGTGAGTAGGAGGAATCTAGTCAAAAAGATCAGCGCTTATTCAAGTGTTGCTTACGATCCTGAACTGTATTCCGCTTTGAGTGAATATAAGGAAGCGGTTCGTTCTTCTGAGTTTCTTTCTCCAGAGGTCATTCGAAATCTGCAATTAAGGCTTAGGCAATTGGGTTTAAGTCTAGACCAGATTAGAGTTTGGACTTCCGGAGCAAGAGATCCATCCGAGTTGATCTTAGGAGGAAGATCTGGTAGAGCCCATATCTATTCCCAGATTTACGAATCTGATTTTACTACAGCTAAAGTAGGACTTCCTATCAAATTCAAAACGGATGTATATCCAGGCAAGGAATTCATAGGAAGGATCAAAAGTATAGATGTGATCTTGGATAAGAATAATCGCACACTTAGATTGAGGAGCGAGGTTTCTGATCCGAACCAACTCTTAAAGCCCCAAATGTTCGGAGATGCAATGATAGAAGTTTCTCTTCCAAAGATACTGTCCGTTCCGACTTCCGCAATTTTGGATACTGGAAAACAAAAGATCGCTTATGTGCAAACTGCGCCAGATAGATTCCAAGCGGTTTCGGTCCAAACAGGGAAAAATATAGACTCTTGGGTGGAAATTTTATCCGGCGTCCAAGAAAACCAAAGAGTTGTGACTGAGTCTACCTTCCTGATAGATTCGGAAGCAAAGATCAGATTCGGCTCAGATTCTCATGCACATTAAGGAACCGAATATGATCCAGTCTATCATTCGCTTTTCCGCAGAAAATAAGTTTCTAGTTCTTCTGGTTACTTTAGCAATCTTGGTCGCATCTTACGTATCCATGAAGACCATTCCTTTGGATGCAATCCCGGACCTTTCGGATACTCAGGTAATTGTGTATTCTCGTTGGGACAGAAGTCCGGATATCATGGAGGACCAGGTCACTTACCCGATCATCACTTCGCTTTTAGGTGCACCTAAGATCAAGGTGGTTCGAGGATTTTCAGATTTCGGTTTTTCTTACGTATATGTAATCTTCCAAGATGGAACAGATATCTATTGGGCTAGGTCCAGGGTTTTAGAATATCTATCTAGGATACAATCTTCACTTCCTGCTGGTGTAAAAACTGAATTGGGTCCAGATGCAAGCGCTGTCGGTTGGGTGTACCAATACGCATTGATAGACCAAACTGGAAACAATTCCTTGGTTGATCTAAGAACTTATCAGGATTTCCAGCTAAGATACTTATTAAATTCCGTTCCGGGAGTATCCGAAGTAGCAGGAATTGGCGGATTCAAAAAACAATATCAGATCACAATCCATCCGAACGCATTAAGGTCTTATAATGTGGATTTTGAGACCGTAATTCAAAAGGTCCGAGAAAGTAACCAGGAAACCGGAGGACGTCTTCTGGAAATTTCCGGTGCTGAATATATGGTAAGAGGAAGAGGATATCTTTCTTCTTTGGCTGATATAGAAAACATCCCACTCTCCACAGATGCAAACGGAACTCCGGTGCTTTTGAAAAACGTTGCCTCTGTCCAATTCGGACCAGATATTCGGAGAGGTGTCGTGGATCTTGATGGAGAAGGGGACGTGGTCGCAGGCACTATTGTAATGCGCCATGGAGAAAATGCTCTCTCTGTCATAGAAAGAGTGAAAACCAAATTAGAAGAAATCAAAAAGAATCTTCCAAAAGGTGCAGAACTCATAACCACTTACGACAGATCAGAACTGATTGAACATGCAATCAGCAATTTGAAATTCAAATTGATCGAAGAGATGATCATTGTCTCTATTGTGATCCTTATCTTTTTATGGCATTTTCCTTCCGCCATTATCCCAATTCTTACGATCCCAATTTCAGTGATTATCGCATTCATTCCAATGAATCTATTCGATATTAATGCGAATATCATGTCTTTGGCAGGTATGGCGATCTCGATTGGGGTGCTCGTCGATGGGGCAATTGTAGAAGTAGAGAATGCTTACAAAAAATTGGAAGAATGGGAAGCAGGAGGAAGGATTGGAGACTACCATGCGGTACGCTTAGAAGCGCTACTCGAAGTAGGACCTTCCGTTTTCTTCTCTTTACTTGTGATCGCAGTGGCCTTCTTTCCTATCTTCACACTTGTGGACCAAGAGGGGAGATTGTTTCGTCCATTAGCATATTCTAAAAATATAGCAATGGCAGTAGCTGCATTCTTGGCGATCACCTTGGATCCGGCAGTCAGGATGTTATTCACTAGAATGGAGCCTTTCCAATTCAAGAATGCACTTCTCTCTAAGATTGCGACTACGATGTTAGTCGGAAAATATTATCCGGAAGAAAAACATCCTGTCAGTAAAATACTATTTAGGTATTACGAACCGGCGTGCCGTTATGTTCTTCACAGACCTAAAACGATCATTATATCCGCTTTCACTTTAGTGGTTCTGACTATTCCGGTTTATTTCAGTTTGGGTTCGGAATTTATGCCCCAACTTTATGAGGAATCTTTTCTATACATGCCAACCACCTTGCCTGGGATCTCGGTAGCAGAAGCAGAAAAACTCATGATCGCGATGGATAAAAAACTCAAAAGTTTTCCGGAAGTGAAACGTGTTTTCGGGAAAGCAGGACGTTCCGATACGGCAACAGATCCCGCACCGTTCTCCATGATGGAAACTGTGATCCTTCTTAAACCACAAAGTGAATGGAGAAAGGCGGATCGATTCTATTCAAATTTGCCTCGGATATTCCAATATCCATTTCTCCCTTTTGTATCGGAAAGACTGACCAAGGACGAGTTAGTCGAGAAGATGAACAAGGAGATGCAATTTCCGGGAGCCACCAATGCCTGGACCATGCCGATCAAAACAAGGATCGATATGCTTAGTACTGGAATGAGAACTCCGATTGGAATTAAGATCTTAGGTTCATCTCTGGAAGAAATAGAATCAATCGGAATAAAGATAGAAGCACTTCTTAAAACGGATAAAAATGTCCGAAGTGTATTTGCAGAAAGAACGGCAGGCGGGTATTTCCTAGATCTGAATTTAAGAAGGGAAAAATTAGCAAGATATAATATTTCGGTAGATACTGCACAACAGATCATAGTAGCCGCAATCGGAGGAGAGCCGATCACCCAAACCATCGAAGGAAGGGAACGATTTTCCGTAAATGTGCGTTATCCTAGAGAGTTGCGCGATTCATTGGAAAAGATCAAAACCATTTTGGTCCCTACAAAAGAATTCGGTCATATTCCAATTTCGGAAATTGCAAGTATCGGGGCAAAAACCGGTCCTTCTATGATCCGAGATGAGAATGGGTTTTTGGCCGGTTATGTGTATGTAGATCCATCTACCTCGGACATAGGCGGTTTTGTGGATAAAGCCAAGAAGAAGGTCTCAGATTCTATCATTCTTCCACCCGGTTATTCCATAGTATGGAGCGGTCAGTACGAGAATATGATAAGAGTCCGGGAAAGGATGATGTATATTCTTCCTTTAACGATCTTCATTATATTTTTGTTATTGTACTTCAATACCAAATCCTATATAAAAACATCGATCGTACTATTGGCAGTTCCTTTCTCTTTGATAGGTGCTGTTGGACTTTTGTATATTCTGGATTACCAGATCTCGGTTGCGGTTTGGGTAGGAATGATCGCACTCATGGGGCTAGATGCTGAGACAGGAGTGTTCATGCTTTTGTATCTGGATCTTTCCTACGAGGACGCAAAGAAAAAAGGAAAACTCCGTACTAAAGAAGATCTGATAGAAGCGATCATCCATGGAGCAGTGCATAGGATCCGACCTAAGATCATGACTGTGCTTGCGGCTATGATGGGACTACTTCCGATCATGTGGTCGGCTAGCACTGGTTCAGACGTAATGAAAAGGATCGCGGCTCCCATGGTAGGAGGGTTAGTGACCAGTTTTATTCTGGAACTTTTAGTATATCCTCCTATATACATGCTCTGGAAAGAAGGGAAACTGGAAAATATCCTTCCGATACTTTCTTCCACCAAGAAAAAAAAGAACGAAATCAATTTAAATAAGAAGGAATAAACTATGAACAACACTACTAAAAAACTGATCATCGGAGCAGCAATCTCCGGACTATTTCTGTCTGGCGAAGTATTTTCCGAAAAGCAGGATGCAGGTTCGGATAACACAAAAGGAGAATGTCACGGGGTTAATTCCTGCAAGGGAAAAAGTGACTGTCATACAAACGGAAATTCCTGCTCGGGGCAAAACTCCTGCAAAGGGAAGGGTTGGATCTCTTTAACGAAAAAGGAATGCGATGCAAAAAAAGGGACTTTTAAAAAATCTTAACCTTTGATAAAAATCATTTCGTATTTCATGGAATGTTAAGATAAATTCCAGCAATTTAATATTGACTGTAAGAACGACAGCCCATAAACTTAGCGGGCACATATTAGGAGTTAGTATGAAAAAAACGTTAGCAACCATTCTTTTTTCTCTTATTCTAGCAGGTAACACTTACGCATTTACCGAACTGGATAATCTACTGATCGCGGAAGCAACCACTCCGGATCTAAAAAAGATCGCAAAAGAGTATTTTAGCAAAAAAGCTAAAGACCATAAGGACTTGGCTGAAAAGTATAAATCCTTAGCTGGCCAGTCTCATGGAGGGAAGGCTACTGCAGATGCAGCAGAAAAGGAAAAGTATAAAAAGTTAGCAGACCATTGTGAAAAGGAAGCTGCTGCTTACAAAGCGCAAGCTGATAAATTCTAAACCAACGATTTACACTTTTTAATAAAAAACCCGTCCTCTCGGACGGGTCTCTTCGAATTTTCAGAAAATCTATTCTTTTTATCCGAATCTTTCGCTCAGAAGTTTTACCACCTGTTCCGGTCTCATGTTTGCTTGAGCAAGCATTGCGACTCCACTTTTGGTTAAGATCTGATTTTTCGTGTAGTCCACGATATGTTCAGCCATATCCGCGTCCCTTACTCGGCTTTCTGCGGAAACCATATTGATATAATTTGCCTGCAGACCTTCTGCTGTAATTTCCAAACGGTTATAATAAGCTCCTAAGTCGGATCTTTGTTTATTCACCTTTTGGATCGCGTTGTCCAGAATACCGATCATCGCATTGGAAGAAGCGGGAGTAGACAAAGTCTGCTTTTTCCCGTTAGTCTCCAATTGAAGAGCTCCCGCATTCATAGCATCCACGAAAATTTCCAGCTTCTCGTTTTGATTCGGTCCTACATGCAACTGGATCGGATTTTTAGACTCCTTAGAGTAGGCTCCGCTCAAAGGACGAATTTTGTTGAACTCGGCGGTTTTACCTAACCTGTCCACTTCTTCGATGAGTTGGTCTACTTCCAGTTGAACGAGTTTACGATCATCATCCGAGTAAATCCCGTTGGAAGTTTGGATGGATAATTCTCTCAATCTTTGGAGAATATTATTCACTTGTTCCAGATTCCCTTCGGTAACCTGGATAAAGGAAACTCCATCCATTACGTTTCTTTCTGCTTGAGCAAGACCACGGATCTGTGTGCGCATCCTTTCGGAAACGGCAAATCCTAAAGCGTCATCACCGGCACGATTGATCCTCATACCGGTTGATAATTTTTCTGTGGTTTTGTCCAGCTCGTGATTGACTGTCTTCAGTACATTATTTGCACGAAGAGCGCTGATGTTGTGATTGATAATCATCAACAACCTCCCTGTAGCTAGAGTTCGGATCCGTCCGAACCATTGGCCGGGCTTTTAGGAGGAGAGAGCCTCCCGGGCAACCCGGATATCCACTGCGAATTTCACTCCCTTTATGTATGTGGGGAGATTTTTTTACGATTTTTCCTAAAGACTAAAGTCACAATCGACGATAATCCAAAAGAGGGAAAATCTGCTCTCATTCTACCATTCACTTTAGCAGTTTCGCAACTTTTTTTCCAATAAAACTGCTTTTCTTGCGGGAATTTTCAGAAGTTTTTCGAATTCTGTCCCCTAAATTCAGGCCGAATCATGAAAATTTATACCAAAAAGGGAGATTCCGGAACCACATCCTTGGCTTCCGGGACTAGAGTCTCCAAATCAGATCCTAGGGTAGAATTGTACGGTACAGCAGATGAGTTGAACTCATGCCTAGGAGTAGCAATTTCTTTCCTAACGAAAGATTCTAAATTAAAAGACTCATTGGAGAGGATCCAAAATTTACTTTTTGAATTGGGATCCGAGCTCGCGGGGTATAAGAAGAAGGACGACTCTTCCTGTATCCTAGAAGGGGATATTTCCGAATTAGAAAAGGAGATAGATCTTTGGCAGGATTCACTTCTTCCCTTGAAAAATTTCATCCTACCAGGCGGTTCCTCTTCTTCTTCTTTTTTACATGTGGCCAGGACCTTAGCCAGAAGATTAGAAAGGGATCTTGTACGTTATAAGGAAGAAGGTCACGAGATCTTTGCGGAAAACTTAAGATTTCTAAACAGACTTTCTGATCATCTATTTGTAGCAGCAAGATACGCAAATTTCGAATCTAAAATCCCGGAACCAGAATGGAAATCCAGAGCCAAAGGCAAATAACTCATCCCAAAGGTTTGTATGTTCTCTTCTTCGTGGAAATGTGGGAGAGATTTTCTTTTTACGGAATGAGGGCGCTTCTAGTCCTATTCCTTACTAAAGAACTCTTAATGCAAGATGCTCAAGCGGGTAGAATATATGGATTTTATAATGGATTCGTGTATCTGACCCCGATTCTAGGAGGTTTACTTGCGGACCGATTCTTAGGATACAAACGTTCTATATTTTTAGGTGGAACGCTTATGATGTTCGGTCATCTTTCATTGGCGTTTAATGGCCTTTGGACTTTCTATTTAGGCCTAGGACTTTTAATCGCAGGAAACGGTTTTTTTAAACCATGTATCTCCACTGTTGTAGGAAGAATTTACGAATTAGAAGGTAAACCAGAACTGAAAGATTCAGGTTTTACAATATTCTATTTTGGGATCAACTTAGGAGCGATCCTTGGTACCTGGGCATGCGCAAATCTTGCGGAATACAAGGGTTGGCATTATGGATTCGGGATCGCAGCAGTAGGGATGCTCATTGGGCTCATCATCTTTGGATTTTTAGGAAGAAGAGTAAATCCTGAAGCATTCTTAGCGAATGGAAACAGATCTCTTTCCGATACGAAAGGGGAAGATCCGAAACAAGACAGAGAAAGGATTTTTGCCATTTTAGTTTTCTCTGCGGTTACGATCACATTCTGGGCTTCTTATGAGCAGATCGGTTCTTCCTTAAGCCTGAT
Organism: Leptospira johnsonii; assembly: GCF_003112675.1. Classification (NCBI taxonomy): domain Bacteria; kingdom Pseudomonadati; phylum Spirochaetota; class Leptospiria; order Leptospirales; family Leptospiraceae; genus Leptospira; species Leptospira johnsonii. The sequence goes on from NZ_BFAY01000005.1 coordinate 419,649, forward strand.
CATAGACAGATATGTGGATAGAAATATCTTAGGTTGGGAAATCCCAACAGCAAATTACCAATCTCTGAATCCTCTTTTTGTGGTGAGTTTGGCATTAGTCATTTCTTGGATCTGGAAAAAATTCGAAGAATCAGGAAGACATATTTCCACTGTGACTAAGTTCTGCTTAGGACTGATCGTTTTGGGATTAGGATACCTTCTTCTTTCCTTGGTAACTTTCGGATCTACTGAAAAGTTTTCATCTATTTGGATCATTCTATCCATTCTACTCTTAACGATTGGAGAATTATTCCTTTCACCTGTAGGTCTGTCCTTGGTTACAAAACTAGCTCCTGTAAAAGTTGCGTCTATGATGATGGGATTTTGGTTCTTGGCAAACTTCTTTGCTCATGTGCTTGCGGGAGAATTGACCAGATACATGGGAGGAAGAGAATCCTTGTCTGCGTTTTTTCTGATCTTCTTCTTTCTTCCTACAATCACCGCGATCGGTTTATTTTCTTTCCGTAAAAAACTAGAATCTTGGATGCATGGTGTAAAATGAGAGTTCGGATCTTAACAGTTAGTCTTCTTCTTTTATTCTCCGTTCCTTTATTTGCAGATCCTTTCGAGGACTTGCTTAAAAGCGATTGGGACAAGTCCCAAACACTTCTTATCAAAAACTCTGTTTTCCAAAAATTAGGACAAAGAGCTGGCAGCAAAGAAGTGCTGAAGATCACAAAAAATGTGATCCCTTGGGCGATCTTAGAAGGTGTAAGCCCTGAAAAAACCGCTGAACTCATAGTAAACTTAGACTTTGCAGTCAAAGAAGGACTCACATTCGAAGAAGCAGAAGATGCGATCCCGGTCGTTTCCAAAAGAGAATTGTCCAAAGAAGATTTCAGCTATATAGGTTTATACTTTAAGGAAACCAAAAAAGCAGGAATCAGGGAAGAAGTACGAAACCGTTTTGTAGAAGCCGCTATGGAAAAAAAATGGGATGGATTTTCGGTACTCGCAGGCGGAAGAGCACTCATCGCAGGAAAATTAGTAGATTTTCCGGAGAACCGTTTAGCCTCTAAAATTTTGGCCCAATTCCCGTCCAAAGGAAGAAGTATCCCTTTTGCAAAAATAGAAAGCTCTTTCAAATCTGTGCTCGATTCAAAGTTGGATGGAGCCTCAACTATTCTTCTTTCTAATTTAAAAAAATTGCATGAAGGGGAGAAGGTTAGCTCTCCTCAAAAATTCGCTTCTGCTCGTTCAGTAGAAACTTCTTTAGAGGAAGTAGGCGGGATCGTGATCGGGGATAGACCCAGAATCGAACCCTTACCGGATCCGCCTTTAGTTCCAAACTTACCTGAACCTGGGGAACCAACGGAACCGGACAAACCAAGTAAAGAAGGTTGGGAGACTTTATCTTCTTCTATCTTGCAAAAAGTTGCCAAGGAATGGGTAGGAACTCCTTATAAATGGGCGAATGCCGCTAAAACTGGAACCGACTGTTCTGGTTTTACTTTCAGAGTTTTGACAGACGGTCGTATCGGTGTTCCGGAAAAAATGGTATCTAGAGCGTCGAGTGCGCAAACTAAAATGGGGACTGGAGTTTCTCATAACGAAATGAGGTCCGGAGATTTGATCTTCTTCTCCGCTTCTCCCAATCAATCCAAGGTGACTCATGTGGGAATGGTATTAAATGGAGAAGAATTTGCACATGCTTCTTCTACTCGCGGAGTTGTGATCGATAAGATCCGGATGAAATGGTGGATTGATCGTTTCGTTCTCTCACGCAGAGTGTTTAAGAAAGTTGTGAATTAAGACCTATTCACCTAAATTCATCTCTTCTACAATGCCTACGAGTAGCTGGGCCTTGAGGATTTGATCCGTGCTGGAAAGGATCTCTTGTTTTTTCTGGAAATTGAAATTTAAGATAGAAGAGATAAAATCCACTGGGAAAGGATGAGACCAAAGATCGTTCATTCTTAAGATCAACTCTTCTTTAGCACCTTCTGAAAGTAGAATACGTTTTGTGAGATATAAGATCCGATCGAAGATCTCCACAAACAATTTGTCTTCTATGTATTTGGAATCTGCTTCTATTTTTTCTACCACTCCGATTCGAAAAGGTTCCATTGTATCGTAGGATTCCAATTTAGCGATCCCTTTGCCTTCGAGTAGAATATTGGATCTTCCGTCGGGGAGTGGGTCCCTACGAACGATTGTCCCCCAACCGAAAATGGTTTCAATTTCTGGCTGAGGATTTTTTAAATTGGAAGGATCCATTTTGATAGGTGCGATCGCCATTTCTTCTCCCGACTCGGAACAATAATCCAACATCATCCTATACCTAGGCTCGAAAATATGAAGAGGAAGAAATGTGCCTGGAAATAAGATGACTTCGGGAAGAGGAAAGATCGGAATTGTAGTTCTTGACACCTAGGATTTATCCTAACCTGTTGAAGTGAAAACGCAAATCAAATTGTAAGACCGGTTTAAAATTGTACTACTTAGATAAAAAGCGATATTTGGAAGCGGCTTCTAAACTAAAGACGACTAAAATTATAGTCATCGGAGATCTGATACTGGACGAGTATCTGATCGGAGAAGTAAATCGAATTTCTCCGGAGGCTCCTGTCCCTGTGGTCTGGGTCCGAAACGAAAAGACCACTTTGGGTGGTGCCGGGAATGTTGTAAAAAATCTTTCCCGTTTAGGTGTTCAATCTTTCGTGTTGGGCAGAGCAGGCAACGACCCTGCAGCTAAAACCTTGGATGATCTTCTTTCTACCGAAAATACTATCGCTTCTAAAAACACGATTATCCGTTCCGAAATAGTTCCTACCATTCTAAAAACCAGAGTGATTGCTGGACACCAACAAGTTTGCCGTATAGATAGAGAAGAAACATTTCCTCTTACAGATTCGGAAGAAAAACAACTCTTGGAAAGTTTTTCTAAGATCATCCAAGAAGCGGATGCAGTTGTTCTTTCCGATTATGATAAAGGAACTCTGACGGCAAGTCTCATCCGCAAAACAATCGATATCGCTGTACAACATAAAAAGATCGTAACAGTGGATCCTCAGGTTTCTCATTTTTTCCAATATGAAAAAGCGACCGTCATGACCCCAAATCATCATGAAGCGGGAAAGGCTCTCGGTAAAAAATTGGAAACAAACGCTGAGGTCGAGGAAGCAGCGGGGAAGATCGCAGAAAATCTAAATTCTCCTTCTATGATGATCACTCGGGGAGAAAAAGGAATGAGCCTTTATATTTCTTCCGAATCCAAGACCTATCATATTCCCACAGTCGCCAAAGAAGTTTTCGATGTAACCGGAGCAGGGGACACTGTGATCTCAGTTTATACTTCTTTTTTAGCGGCGGGTTTAGGAGAATTAGAGGCGGCAATCGTTTCCAATGCAGCTGCAGGTGTAGTAGTCGGAAAACTAGGTGCGGAAACAGTTTCTTTGGAAGAACTTTTGGAAGCGCTGGAAAAAAGAGGAAGTTTTCAGTGAAGTCTTCTTTCTCTTCTTGTATAGAGAAAATTATTCCTTTTACGGAAGTGAAGAATGTTTCGGAGAAGATTCGCTCTCACCAAAAGATCGTTTTTACAAACGGTGTATTCGATCTAGTTCATAAAGGCCATCTGACTTATCTTTCTCAGGCAAGGGATCTGGGAGACGTTCTTTGGGTAGGAATCAATTCTGATTCTTCTGTCAAAAGACTAAAAGGTCCGGAACGACCAGTAAATCCGGAAGAAGATCGGGCACTTCTTCTCTCCTGTCTTTCTTTCGTGGATTATATTAGCGTATTTTCCGAGGACACTCCTTTGGAACTGATTTCGCAGGTAGCACCTCATATTCACGTAAAAGGGGGAGATTATGATCTGGAAGCACTTCCAGAGACTCCTCTGGTTCGCAAATTAGGCGGAGAAGTGAAAATTCTACCCTTTGTTCCTGGATTTTCCAGCACGGATCTGATCCGCCGCATTCGTCAAAAACCCTAGATTTACTTCTCGATTCTGCGAAATTCCGAGTTGGATTTTCCGAGACTGAAGAAAACTCTGTTCAGCAGGTAGGAGATCGGTTTGTCCAAAACTAAATTTATTTTCGTGACCGGAGGTGTTTGTTCCTCCCTTGGAAAGGGTGTATCCGCAGCAGCCCTTGGATGCCTTCTGGAAAGTAGGGGTTATTCCGTTTCCCTGCAAAAAATGGATCCTTATATCAATATAGATCCTGGAACCATGAGTCCGTACCAGCACGGAGAAGTGTATGTTACCGAAGATGGTGCAGAAACAGATTTGGATCTTGGATATTACGAAAGATTCACCAAATCTAAGTTCACTCGTAAAAACTCAGTGTCCACTGGACAAATTTATAATACTGTAATCCAAAGAGAAAGAAAAGGGGATTATCTGGGAAGAACTGTCCAAGTTGTCCCTCATATCACCAACGAGATCCGAAACAGGATCTATACTCTTGCAAGAGAAAATGCTACCGACTTCGTGATCGTAGAGATTGGCGGAACAGTGGGAGACATCGAGTCCATCCCATTCTTAGAAGCAATCCGTCAGATGAGATACGAGCATGGGCCTTCTCAAGTTCTATTTATCCATGTTACTTTAGTTCCTACCATTACAGTAGCAGGGGAAGCAAAGACTAAACCTACACAACACTCTGTAAAAGAACTTTTGGCGCTTGGGATCCAACCGGATATTTTGATCTGTCGTGTAAACCAACCTATGCCTAAGGAAATGAAAGGAAAAATTTCCTCCTTCTGTAACGTAAAAGAAGAGAATGTGATCTCCGCTTCCGATATTAGCACTTCCATATACGAAATCCCTAAAATGTATAAGGAAGAAAAACTGGACCAAGTAGTTCTAAAAACATTAGGACTGGAACTTGGAAAATCCAATTTTACGGAATGGGAGAAGATCATAAAAAGTCTTCAATCCGCAAAACAAACCGTCCAAATCGCAGTTGTTGGAAAATACATCTCCCTTCATGATGCGTATCGTTCCGTTTACGAAAGTTTATCTCATGGCGGAATTGCAAACGAAGCAAATGTAGAATTTATCAAAGTAGATCCTGAAAAACTGGATAAAACAAATGTGAAGGATGTTTTAAAATCCGCACATGGTGTTTTAGTTCCAGGTGGATTCGGAGATAGAGGGATAGAGGGTAAGATTGCCGCAATCCAACATGCAAGAACCAAAGGAATTCCATTCTTCGGGATCTGTCTTGGAATGCAATGTGCAGTGATCGAATACGCAAGGAATGTGCTCGGTTTAAAAGATGCAAACTCCACGGAGTTCAGACCAGATTCTCCGGATCCTGTGATCTCTCTTATTGAAGAACAGATGGACATCGATCAGATGGGTGGAACTATGCGTTTAGGATCTTATCCATGTAAGATCAAGAAAAACACTCTTGCATTCAATGAATACAAACAAGAGCTGATCTATGAGAGACATAGACATAGATTCGAGTTTACCAACAAATACAAACAAAGGTTCGAAGAGAAAGGAATGATCCTTTCCGGTATTTCTCCGGATGAAAACCTGATTGAAATCGTAGAAATTCCGGATCATCCTTGGTTCATAGGAGTTCAGTTCCACCCTGAATTCACCGGAAAACCTACGAAACCGCATCCATTATTCGCCGGATTCATCCGTGCTGCGGTCAAATTTTCAAGGAAGGCATAATGAGCGATAAAACTGCCCAAGAAAGGGACTTTTTAAGCGGTAAAAAGATCGGAGGAAAAAATCCATTCTTCCTGATCGCCGGTCCTTGCGTGATGGAAAACAGGGATTTACTTGAAAAAGTCTGTGCAGAGATGTTAGAGATAACCACAGAACTCGGGATCCCTTACGTTTTCAAAAGTAGTTTCGACAAGGCAAATCGTTCTTCAGTTTCTTCTTATAGAGGTCCTGGACTTACGGAAGGGATCAAACATTTGGAACATATTAAGAAAAAATTTAATGTTCCAGTGCTAACAGATATCCATGAAACTACTCAAGTAGGTCCACTCAAAGATGTGATCGATATGTACCAGATCCCAGCATTCTTAAGTAGACAAACGGATCTTATTGCAGAATCCGCTAAGACCGGAAAATGGGTGAATGTCAAAAAAGGACAGTTCCTAGCACCTTCCGATTGTAGACATATCAAAACCAAAATACAAGAATCCGGCTCCGAAAAGTATATGGTAACCGAAAGAGGAACCACATTCGGCTATGGAAACCTTGTATTCGACGGAAGAACGGTCCCAATATTACATAGTTATGATATTCCAGTGGTATTCGACGCGACTCACTCAGCACAATTGCCTGGAGCAGCGGGAAATATCACCGGAGGACAGAGAGAGTATATTCCGAGTATGACCAGAAGTGCAGTAGCACTCGGGATAGAAGGTATCTTTATGGAAGTGCATCCTGATCCTGCAAAGGCACTTTCGGATGCCACCACTCAATACCCTCTTTCCGAAATTAAATCCTTATTAAAGGAATTGGTCGGTTTGGACCGTTACGTAAAACAGGAAATCCTAAACCGCTAACCGTTAAGAGCCTTGTATTCCCGCATACTTACCCTACTCAAAATAGACCCGGAAACCGCTAGGAAATACGGTCCGGGCCTAGGAGTAGGTCTCGGAATTTTATTCTTAGTTCTTTTCTTCTATTCCGGAGGAAAATCGGACGCTAAGTATACTCGTGTAGAAGAAGAAAAAGAAAAAGGTTCTACCGTTTCCTTTAGAAATTTTGCAAAAGATCAGTATGACGGGAACGGAACCATATTATGGAAATTGAAAGCTGAAGAAGCTTATCTTTACGCGGACGAAAAAAGATATGTTCTGTACGGGATCAATTTCGACCAATACGAGAATGGAAAATTTAAATCCAGACTAACCGGTGATAAGGGAGAGATCAATCAGGTCAAAAAACTGATGAAACTCACTGGGAATATTCTTCTTAAAACGGAAGAACATAGAACTCTTAGAGCTAAATCATTGGATTATAACGACGAGACCAAAGAACTCAGCTCCAACGAGGAAGTTGTGATAGATGCAAACGGAACTCATATCCGAGGAGTTGGTCTAAGAGCGGACAAGGACCTTAACAAGTTTACAATTTTAAAACCGAGCGCGATTACCCAAGGTGGTTCGAATCCGCTTTCTTCTTCCCCTAAAGAAAAATGAAACGTATCATAGTCTCATTCTATCTATTATTTTTGTTTTATTCTCCGGCGGGATCTCATTCTAGACCTCCACTTTTATTCTCAGCAGAGACATTGGATCCAAAAAGTTTCCAAGGAATTGGAGAGGCGGATCCAAAACGTAAGGAAAGTTTTCCTACTTTCTGGGGTGCCAATGCTCTTACCCAAGAAGACAGGGAAGTCCAAGGGTTAAAAGTTACTATATTCAGTTTAGAAGGTGGTGCCTGGATCCAACATAAAAAAGTAAAACTGGGTGCAAACAGAATAGAGGTCTTTGGTAAGGAAGCATATAAGGCTTTTCTAAAGAACGGAGTACATATAGAAGACCAGGAAAATGGTACTGTGATGAGAGCAGGAGTAGGAGAATATGATAAATACTCCGAGATGGTCTATATCAAAGAAAGGCCTAGACTGAGTTTCCGAGATAAAACCGGCAAAACCACAGTTATTTCCGCAAAACAGATCGATCGAGAATTAAGTACCAAGATCACAAAACTTCATGGTGGAGTGATTGTAAATCATCCGGAAGTTACGATTTTCTGCGCAGAAGCGGTTTTTAAAGAATCGGAACATCTGATCACTACCGATCCAAATCCGATCCTGATCTCCAAGAACAGATATTTGAGCGGAAAAAGGTTATCCTTCTACACAAATGAAAGCAGGATACTTTTAGAAGAAAATACAGTATTATTCCAATCATCCGAAGAGACCAAAAAAGATCCGGAAGGAAATGAGAAAAAACAAACCGTTCTCACCATCCTAAAAGGGGATAGAATAGAAAGTCGTCCAAACGAAGAGAATGATCGAACCGTTCTGATTAGCGGAAATGCAACCGTTCTGCGCAAAGACATGAAGATCACTTCAGATACCATAGAGTCTGTAGGAAAAGATTCACGTATTATCAAGGCCAGAAAGAATATTAAAGTACATGATAGAGAAAATAACCTTCTTCTTTCGGGTAACGTATTCGATTATTTTAGGAACGAGAGCTACCTTCACCTGACGGACGAGGGTAAAATGGAATTTTTAGATAAAAATTCAGATCAAGTAACAAGCACGATCACTGCACAAGAATTCGAACGTTTCTTGGATCAGAAAGAAACAGTGATCCGAGGAAATATCTGGATCAAATCCAAGTCCACAGAGGCGCAGGGTGAATACGCCACTTATTTTGAAAACGACGAATCAGTACTTTTAGAAGGAAATCCTAGGATTAATCGAAGTGGTAAGATCCTTAGAGCGGGAAAAATCGTCTTTTATCCAAGAGAAGGAAGATCAATTCTGACAGAAGGAGTCCATTTAGGAAATTAGACGAAAGAATGGGACAAAGGATCCGCTGCCAAAACTTAATCAAAATTTACAATAAGCGCAAGGTTGTAGACGGAGTCAGTTTCGATGTTCGCAAAGGAGAAGTAGTAGGTCTACTAGGTCCGAACGGTGCCGGAAAAACTACATCCTTCTATATGTCCGTCGGTTTCGTAAAACCGGATTCAGGTCATGTATTCATAGACGATCAAGACGTGACAGAAGCTCCTATGCATACTAGAGCAAAACTAGGAGTAGGTTATCTTGCGCAAGAGGCTTCTATCTTCCGCAAATTAACGGTCGCAGAAAACTTAGAAGCTATCCTAGAAACTCTGAACATTCCTAGATCGGAAATCATTCGCAGAAGAGACGAACTTCTGTTAGAATTGCAGATTATGAGAGTCGCCAACCAAAAAGGTTTTACTCTTTCAGGCGGGGAAAGAAGAAGATGCGAAATCGCAAGAGCCTTAGTCACAAATCCGGATTTTATCCTTCTTGACGAGCCGTTCGCAGGGGTTGACCCTATAGCAGTAAAAGATATTCAAACCGTTATAAATAGTTTAAAGAAGAAGGGACTGGGAATCTTAATCACCGACCATAATGTTCGAGAAACATTAAAGATCACGGATAGAGCATATATCATGCATAGTGGTCGGATCTTGATCGCGGGAACTCCTAAAGAACTCGTGAACGATAAAGAAGCAAAGAGAATGTATCTAGGAGAGGACTTCAAGCTGTGAATCTGAACCATCAGTTAGTACAGAAGCAGACACAGAAGCTTGTCATGACGCAGGACTTGCGTCAATCGATTGAGCTTTTGCCTTTGTCTACTCTGGAACTCGCAGATAGGATCAGCGCAGAACTGGTGGAAAATCCAATGTTAGAAGAGGAGCCAGGCTCCGAACGAAGCAAAAGCCCTGAACTTTATTCTGTAGATGATCTAAAAAGAAAAGAGAAGAACGATTTTCTAAAAAATTCAGATCCGGGTTGGCAGGACTCTTTTAGTTTAGACAAACCTCAATACAGAGGCACAGACGCTTCTGACAGAAACCAAAAATACATCGAATCATCGCCTAACGCACAATCCCTTTCCGAACATTTACTATGGCAACTTAGGATCTCCTCCTTAAAAGGGAAAGAAATGGAGATCGCAGAAATTTTGATCTCAATGCTGGACGATAGAGGATTTATTTCGCAGACGCAAGGAGAACTTGCCACGGAGTTAGGGGTTTCTACCAAAATAATCAAAAAGGTATTGGAACAGATCCATCAATTGGATCCTCTCGGAATTGGTGCAGGAAGCATCCAAGAAACATTATATGTCCAAGCAAAGATCCTAAAGCCGGAAGATAAAAACCTACACGATCTCATCTTAAATTATCTAAGAGACCTGGAAAAACTGGATTATAAGGGAATTTCCAAGAAGATGGGACTCCCTGTAGAAGCGATCGAAGCAATGGCTGCCGAGATCAAAAAGCTGGAGCCATTCCCTGCAACATTATACACTCCCCAAAAACCGGATTATATAGTTCCGGATGTGATCATCAGAGAAATAGAAGGTGAGTTTAGCATATTACTGAATGATGAATGGCTTCCTAAATTAAAAATTAATAAAGAATATAAGGGTATGCTTAAGAAAGGAGCCGGTGCTAAGGATTCAGATAAGGAATATATTTCCACCAAACTAAATTCGGCAGAATGGCTGATCCGCTCCGTAAACCAAAGAAGACAAACCTTATATAGAGTTGTCTCCGCAATTATAGAACTCCAAACTGAATTTTTCCGCAAAGGTGTTAGATTTTTAAAACCTCTCACTTTAAAAGATATCGCCGAAAGATTAGATCTCCACGAATCCACAGTTTCTCGAATCACTTCCAATAAGTATGTACAAACTTCTTGGGGAATTTTAGAATTAAAATGGTTCTTCTCTTCAGGTTTAAAATCTAAAAGTTCCGAAGGCGGAATGGAATCCTCTAAAACCATTCATGATATTATACGTATCCTAGTAAAAGAAGAAGATCCCGAAAATCCGCTCTCCGATCAGGACATAGTGGAAAAAATAGAAAGTAAAGGGATAGAGATTGCTAGAAGAACTGTGGCAAAATACCGTAAAATCTTAAAAATTTTACCATCCAACCAAAGAAAAAAAGTGAAGTCTCTAGAAGCAAGGTAGCTCATGTCCGTTCCCGGAATCAATGTTTCTAATATTCTGAAAGACCATCCGGAGTTAGGTTTAAAACTCATCGCAGGAGAAAATGGGCTCCAAAACAGGATCCATAGTTCTGAAATCAATAGACCTGGTCTTTCACTCACAGGCTTTTACGAAAGTTTTGCTCATGATCGTATCCAAATTTTTGGAAAAGGAGAATGGGCCTATATCACCTCTAAAGAAGGCGAAGATATGGAAAAACTTGCCGCAGATTTTTTCCATTTTCATTTGAACTGTATCATATTCACTCATGGAAATGTCCCTCCTCCTATCTTTGTAGAATACTGCGATCGTCTGAATATTCCTCTTTTGGGTTCTGATGTTTCTACTCATAAGTTCATCACACTCATTTCTCAGATTTTGGACCGAAGTCTTGCACCTAGAACCATGAGACACGGAGTCCTTATCGAAGTATTCGGAATTGGGATACTTCTCTCCGGTAAAAGTGGTGTAGGAAAAAGTGAAACTGCACTCGAACTTATAGAAAGAGGCCACCGCTTGGTCGCTGACGACATGGTGGAGATCAGAAGACTTTCCGAAAGTTATTTGATAGGAACTTGTTCGGATCTTCTCCGTCACCATATGGAGATCAGAGGATTAGGAATTCTGAATATAAAGGATATATTCGGGATCGGGTCCGTAAGAGATCATAAACTCATTGAACTCATCATTCATTTGGAAGAATGGACGGATGAAAAAGAATTCGACCGGACCGGCCTAGAAAACAGAACGGAAGAGGTTTTAGGAGTAAATATTCCTTTAATCAAACTTCCTGTTCGACCAGGTAGAAATATCCCGATCATCGTTGAGACCGCTGCAATGAACCAAAGATTGAAAAAATTGGGAAAGAATGCGGCGGCCGAATTCAGCCAAAAATTAAATATTTATCTACAGCAAGGAAAAGTTGAAAGAAATCCACCTCAAAATTAACGAAAACGGCGCAGGGATGCATGCTCGTCCCGCCTCTGTCTTTGTGAATTGCGCGGCAAAATACCCCTGCGAAGTTCTGGTCTCCAAAGACGGAGTGGAAGTGAACGGAAAAAGTATCATGGGACTAATGATGTTGGCCCTGGCCCCCGGTCAGGAATTTTGCATCAAGACCGAAGGAACGGGGGAAGAGGAAGCTGCCGCCGCTTTGGCCAAATTAGTGGAAGGCGATTTTGCGATATGAAATGGTTTCCATTCCGGATAGAGGAGGAGAATCGATACTACCTTCGAGATCTTCTGATTTTATCCGGAGTGATCTCTATTGCAGTACTTGCAGCTGAACTAATCCATTTTAGAAATTCAGAAAATATAGATATAGTAGATCGGATACTGATCTATGTATATTATACCGTTCCATTAGTCGTACTATTCCTGATACTTTCTTATTTTTACAGGAATCGCAGAAATTTAGAAACCGGAAGGCTCAAAAGTTCTATTCGTTATAGACTTTCTCTTTCCTTTCTATTCATCGCAATGCTTCCTTCTTTTCCAGTATTCTTACTTACTTCCAATGTGATAGGAAGGGTATTCGAAGGATTTTATGGTTTAGATATCGCCCAGGCATTGGAAGCAGGAGATCATTTTGTCCGAAAGGAATTAGATCTCGAAAAAAACAATCTATTAGAAAAGGCCAAACTATTCAGGAATTTGGTCCAAAGACAAAATCCAAATCCGAATCTGCTTACCAATCGAGCAAACGAATTGGATCTAATTTCCAATCCGAATTATTATGTGGGCTGGTATGATAATAATATACCCACACTTGAAAACAGATCCTTAAAATTGACAATTTCTCCGGAAGAATTTACAAGTTTCGGAACGGAAGGTATTTCCGAAAAATTAGTATTAAGCCAGAATTTAGGATTTTATCTACTTAAAATAGATTCTTTAAATCCGACAAAATTTTTGATATTAGGAAAACGTGTTTTTCAAGGAGAAGAATCCAAGGCATATTCTTTTATCAATACCAGAAAAAACTATATCACTGCGGATCTAGCAAAGGAAAAACTTCCTTACGAGGTCAGACTCACCATTACATTGCTGACTGTATTCGCATTTCTACTTTCGATCTTCTTTTCTCTTGTATTCGCTCGGAAAATTTCTAGACCGATCATAGATCTTGCAAACGCCACTCAAAAAGTTTCCTTGGGAGACACAGATATTAATCTCCCTCTTACGGAAGGAGGAGAGATCGGCGCTTTAGTAGAATCCTTCAACCAAATGGTGAAGGACTTAAAATCCAAAAATGAAGAGTTGATGCATTCTCAAAGGATCGCCGCATGGAAAGAAGTGGCCCAGAGAATGGCACACGAGATCAAAAACCCACTGACTCCAATCCAACTTTCTGCAGAAAGAATACGTAGAAAATTGACTTCTGAAGTTCCGGAAGAATTCCAAGAGATCGTAACAAAGGGAAGTGAAACTATAGTCGGCCAGGTAAAAATCTTGGAACATCTGGTAAACGAATTCTCCGAGTTTGCTAGAATGCCAGCGCCTAGACTCATCAACCAACATCTGGAACCCGTGGTCTTAGAAAGTGCAAAACTTTTCGAACATACTCCTGGAATTCAAATAGAGCTCAACTTTGCTAAAAATTTGCCTGAAATCTTTTTGGACAAAAAACTGTTTTTAGGGATCATGAACAATCTTTTCAAAAATGCACTGGAAGCCATCGAAAAGAGAAGGCAAAGAGGTGACTCTGGCTTCTTCCAAGGAAAAGTTCGTATTTCTACCGTATTAGAAAAAAGGATCATGAGACGTTCAGTGGTTTTACTTGTGGAAGATAATGGCATCGGAGTTTCTCCCGAATACAGATCTAAGGTTTTTGAACCTTATTATTCCACAAAGGAAGAGCATGTCTCAGGGATAGGACTTGCAATCGTCCAAAAAACAGTGATCGATCATAACGGTCATATTTCTGTGGACTCCTCCGAATTAGGTGGATGTAAATTCAGGATAGAACTTCCGGTAGCTTAAATGAGAATATTCATAGTAGATGACGAACCGGAGATCCGTAAATCCCTACAAGATATTTTAGGGGACGAGAACTACGAAGCCGAACAATTCTCTTCCGGCAAAAACTTCTTAAAACATCTAAAGATAGAAAGACCAAGTCTGGTCCTTTTGGACGTTTGGCTCGGAAAAGAAGACGGACTAGTCATCCTAGATGAGATAAAAAAGATCTATCCGACCGTTCCGGTAGTGATGATTTCAGGGCATGGAACTATAGAACTCGCAGTACAAGCGACTAAAAAGGGTGCATTAAACTTTTTAGAAAAACCTTTATCGATCGCAAAAGTTTTAGAAGCTGTAGAGGAAGCATTAGCATATTCGGAAAGATCGGAAGCACCGGAAATAAAACTCGAATCGGATGAAATTTTAGGAAATTCTCCCGCTATCCAAAAAGTAAAATTTTCCATCGCACAGGCGGCAGCCACAAACGCCAGAGTGTTTATTTACGGAGAAAATGGAACGGGAAAGGAATTAGTAGCCAAAACTATATTCAAAAATTCTAAAAGAAAGGACCAACCTTTCGTAGAAGTAAATTGTGCGGCTCTTCCGGAAGAATTGATAGAATCAGAACTTTTCGGTTATGTAAAAGGTGCATTTACGGGCGCGACCGACACAAGGATCGGAAAATTCGAGGCTGCCAATGGAGGCACCTTATTTCTGGACGAAATCTGCGATATGTCCTTATCCACCCAGGCAAAGGTACTTCGTATCCTGCAGGAACAAAGATTCGAAAAATTGGGAAGTACGGAACAAGTATCTGTGGATGTTCGAATTATCGCTGCTACTAATATCCCCGTGGAAGAAGCGATCAAAGAAGGGAAGTTCAGGGAAGATCTATATTATAGATTGAATGTGATCCCGATAGTAATTCCTCCGTTAAGAGATCGTAAATCCGATATTCCACTTTTAGTGGACCACTACGTAAGACAAACAATCGCCGAAAATAATCTTTCGCCCAAAATTATAGAAAAGGAAGCGGTTTCCATATTAGAAAACCATTTCTGGCCGGGAAATATCAGAGAATTAAAGAATGTGGTCGAGAGACTTTGTATCATGACCGTGAGCGATATCATCCGTGCCCAAGATGTGAAAGATTCTATGACAGGTTTCGTAAAAGCAAACGACCTGGTGGAAAAAGGGGACTTCAAAAAAGCAAAAGAAGAATTCGAAAAACAGTATATTCTGAAAACCTTACAAACAAACGAAGGAAATGTTTCCAAAACTTCCAAAGCACTCGGAATAGAAAGATCGCACTTGTATAGAAAAATGAAATCTTTAGGAATACAGGCGGAGGACATCCATGACTAAGCCTGGAGTTTTTCAGGAACTAAAAGGGATTCTACAGGACTTTAAATTTTTGGTCCAAAAAGGAGAATTCCCCATCTTCCGCAGACAGGGAGAAAAAGATCCCCAAGATTTGGAACTGGAGTGGAAAGATTCCTGGAACTGGTCCTCTATAGGATCTAAAAAAGAGAACGAAACTTCGATGCCAGGGATCCAAATGAGGATCCCTCCTAAAAAAGAAGACCGAAACTTCTCCTGTAAACTATGCTCCGATCGATTGAGCGCTGTCCGTCATTTTATCATCCGAGGCAGGAAGAAAATATTAGTATTACATTATACCGGTGAAACAATTTCCGGAAAAGGATCCTATGTAAAAACTTCTCCTTTAAAAATTTTTAGGACCAGCGAAGCAGAAGACGTATTCGATAGAATGATCCAAAAAGTATTCGGATTCACCATGAAGGAATTCTACTTCCAGGAATTCCCGGGATGTTTATTTTCCCAAGACAGATCCGGTGAAGAAGATTGGAAAAGGAGGACGCAAAATTGCATGGTCCAAGTCCAAGAAACGATCCAGGAAGAAGGTATCCAAGGAATTATACTCTTAGGGGCAGCAGCAACTTTATTTTTCGGAAAAGAAGAAGCGCTCAAACAAATGGGAAAAACTTTAGAGTTCCAGCCTGGGACCCCGATGGTGGTACTTCGTTCTCCAGAAGCAATTTTAGCCGCAGAACAAAAAAGAAAATCAACCAAATCAGATTCTCCTGAATTCCAAGAAGCCAAGAAGAAGGAAATCGAAGTCAAAGAAAGTATTCTCTCCCAGTTGGGGATCTTTCATCAGGAGATTAAAGAAAAAATTTGATCCAATACGCAGAACTAGCCTTCGATCTTCCCATCATAGAGGATACATTCACCTACGAGGTCCCTCCAGGCACACAAGTCGGAATGAGAGTAGAGGCCAAACTTAGGGGAAGAAAAGAAGAAGGTATCGTATTATCCTTACATCATAACGAGCCCAGCTACGCAGTCTTACAAGTAGATCGGGTCATAGATAAAACTCCCGTTATCAATGAAGAACAGATTGGCCTCGCGTATTGGGTAAAAGAACAGTATCTTGCTTCTCTTGGGGAATGTATCCATAAGATGATCCCTTCGGGAAGAAGGCATTCCAAAGTAAAACTTACGGAAGGTTTTACTGCAACCGAACCATTTCCATTAAATGAAGAACAGGAAGCGGCTTATCAAAATATAAGATCCGATTTTGGAAAGGATTCAATCCATCTTCTATTCGGAATTACCGGAAGTGGAAAAACGGAAGTATATCTGCATTTGATCCGCGACATTCTTCAAAACTCTAACAAAGGAGTTTTACTTTTAGTCCCTGAGATAGGCCTGACTTATCATATTATCCGCAAATTAGAAGCTGTCTTTCCGGGAGAGATCGCATTATTACATTCCGCTTTAAAAGTTTCAGAAAGATTCAAAGCATATACGGAACTTCTTCAAGGTAAAAAAAGGATCGCAGTAGGTACAAGATCTGCGGTATTCGCACCAATCTCAAACTTGGGCTTAGTCATTATAGACGAGGAACATGATGGTTCTTTTAAGGAACATTCTACACCTAGATACCATGCAAGACAAGTTGCATTACAACGCTGCAGGACAAACAAAGCGGTTCTAGTTTTAGGCTCTGCAACTCCTTCCTTAGAAGTATATCATCTGGCAAAAACCGGAAAGATAGGTTTACAAGTGCTAACCAAAAGGCCTGGGACCGCAAAACCGCCTACAGTCAGGATCGAAGAAAATAAAAAAGATGCAAGGTTACTCGGTTCCGAACTTACGTTTGCGATCAAACAGAGGTTAGATAAAAAAGAACAGGTCATTCTTCTTTTGAATAGAAGAGGGTACAGTCCGCTCATCTATTCGGAAAAGGAAAAAGCTTACATTCCTTGTCCGAATTGCACTTCTCATCTATGTTATCATAAAAAAGGTACCGTTATCTGTCACCTCTGCGGTTTTTCGGATTCTCTCCAAAGATTAGAATCCAAACTAGGAGAAAAGCTGGTCATGATGGGAACAGGTACACAAAAACTGGAAGAATTCCTTTTAGAAACTTTTCCAGGCGCAAAAGTAGAACGTTTAGATCAGGACTCTATCCAGGACAAAAGTGTTCTCACTGACGTGATCGGAAGATTAGTAGAAGGAGAGATAGATATTCTAACTGGAACCCAGATGATCTCCAAGGGATTAGATGCTGCACGAGTCACCCTAGTAGGGGTTTTGAATGCAGGAATCGGTTTAGGACTTCCTGATTTCAGAGCAGGAGAAAGAGTGTTTTCTCTCTTAACACAGGTCGCAGGAAGAGCAGGGAGATCCGATCTTGCCGGAGAAGTTTTGATCGAAACAAACACAGTGGACCATCCGATCATTCGAATGGCCTTGGACCAAGACTATATTCGATTTTATGAATCTGAGATCAAAACAAGAGAAGAACTTTTTTATCCTCCATTCTCTCGATTAGTCCGTATCTTATCCAGGTCCAAAGACGAAAGTCTTTCCTTAAAAACGATCGAAGAAGTTCACCAGGTTCTCAAAAAATATCTGCCGGAACCGAACACTGTAGTTTTAGGTCCTGCCCCTTGTCCTTTCTATAAAATAGATGCAAATTTTAGAAATCATATACTGATCAAAACAACTGTGCAGAACAAATGGAGAGAGATCCTAAAAAAAGAGATCCGACCTCTTAAAATTTCTAAAAACGTTTACCTGGAATTGGATTTTGATCCATTGGATCTTGTCTGATGAAAATCGCATTTTTTGGAACCCCGGAACCTTCTGCCAAACTTTTGCAGGCGCTATTACAAGAGCCTGAGATCCAAGTACAATTCGTAGTCACAAATCCGGATCGTCCGAAAGGCAGAAGTAAAACACTTATCCCAAGTCCAGTAAAGGAAGTAGCCGTT
This sequence comes from Leptospira johnsonii, assembly GCF_003112675.1. Taxonomy (NCBI): domain Bacteria; kingdom Pseudomonadati; phylum Spirochaetota; class Leptospiria; order Leptospirales; family Leptospiraceae; genus Leptospira; species Leptospira johnsonii. The sequence continues at coordinate 437,588 of NZ_BFAY01000005.1, forward strand.
TCTGCAAATCTTCCCGTGTTCCAATACGAATCCATTAAGAAGGAAAAAGAAGAAGCACTCCAAAACTTTTCCAAGTTCGATGCTGAGCTCTATGTTGTATTCGCTTACGGTTCTATTCTTCCTAAAGAAATTTTTTCTCATCCTAAATTCGGTTCTATTAATCTACATGGATCCATCCTTCCTGATCTGAGAGGCGCTTCACCAGTCCAAACCTCTCTTTGGAAAGGTTATACTAAAACAGGGATCAGTATCCAATACCTGGGAGAAAAAATGGACGAAGGCGATATTATCGCCATTCATGAAGTGGATGTAAGCCAGGAAGATGATACAGGTACCCTAATGGAAAAGATCACCCAGGCAGGGATCGAAAGTCTAATTCCGCTTTTAAAAGGCCCAAGAACTTCACCTTTCGAGGCCTCTCCGCAAGACCATTCCAAGGCAACGTATTGTACTAAAATCCTGGCAGAAGATCGGGTCCTGGATCTAAAACTTTCCGCCGTAGAACTGCATAATCGAATACGAGCTTTAAGTCCTGATCTGGGTGGATATTGTCGTTTTAAAGACAAACGTTTGATTTTATGGAAAACAAAACCTGTCGATTTTTCCGAAACTCCGATAGAGCCAGGCAAATTGAAACGAATGGACAAAAAGGCCCTTCTTTTCCAGTGTGGAGATGGCCGTTTCTTAGAGATCCTTTCCGTCCAACCGGAAAATAAAAACAGAATGACTGTTTCAGATTTCATGAACGGTTTCCGTATTTCGGACGAGGATCGTTTCGAGTGACCAAGGAAGAACTCCGCTCTAAATATCTCCCTATCGGGGGTTACTTTTTTTTCATCGCATTCGGCTTAGTAGTCTTCTTCATAGCCGCTTTTTTAGTAGTATTCGTTCGTACGAAAAGTGCCACCATGGTGGTCATGCCTGATGTGATAGGCAAACCGTACAACGAAGTCCATAACGAGTTAATGCGCCTCCAGCTGAAAGTCAGATTGGAGTCCAAACGTTATCCGGACAAAACAGACGGTATTATCATCTACCAATCCATTCGTCCAGGAAGAGAAGTGGAAGCAGGCTCCAAAGTTTCTCTTACTGTAAATATTGGTTTAGACAGGATCGATATGCCCAACCTAAAAGGGCAAAGTTTGGTCTCCGCTAAAAACTCCATGGAAAAAGTTCTCTCTGGAGAGGCTTACGTTTCTCTGACCCTAGGTGGGATCACCTATGTGGAAGTAAAAGAAGGAGAACAGCCTGACACAGTAGTGGACCAAATCCCAGAAGCAGGTAAAAATATTACCGCGGGTGAAAAAGTATTCTTACTCGTTACAAAACCTTCTACCAAGAAAAAAGAAGGGGAACCTCAAGCAGGATTAGATTTTAAACCGGGTGATTCTTTTGCGTTCGCTCAAAGAGCCTTAGTAAGAGCAAAAATTTCTTCCAAGGCAGAAGTGGTTGTCACCAAATTTCGTCCCGATAACGGAAAGATAGAATCAGTCCAAAAAGTGGGAAACGAATACAAGTTTAAGGTATTTTATTTCGAACCGGAAGATAGAGTAGAGAGCGGATACGAAAGTTTTGTATACGAGGCTCCTGAAAACGGAACGTATTCCCTAATCGTAAAAGACCAAAAAGACGAAACCAAACAAACGGAAATCAGCGCTCCCACAACGTACCAAGAGGGAGAAAAAATCCAAACCGTCTTTTACAGAACGGGAGACGTGACCCTGGTTCTTCTGGACGAGAAAGGTTCGAAAGTAAAATCCAAAGACTACGAGAACGAATTTTGAAAATCTCCGCTTCTATTTTAGCCACCCAACTTACTGCACTTGCGAGTACTGTTCCCAACTTTAAAAAAGAAGGGATAGACCTAGTCCATATGGATGTAATGGACGGAAATTTTGTGCCCCAGATCAGCTTCGGAGAAGCGATCAATAAAGAGATCAAGGCAATGACCCAGATCCCTCTGGATGTTCACCTCATGGTGGAGAAGCCAGAAAATCACGTTCACAAATATTACGAGCTAAATCCCTACTGCATTACTTTCCATACGGAAACCACTCGTTTCCCAATCCGTTTAGCCCAAGAAATAAAGAAGAATGGACCCAAAGTGGGAGTTTCTCTGAATCCCGGGACCCCAGTTTCCGTTTTAGAAACGCTTCTGCCTTATATCGATCTAGTACTTATCATGACCGTGGAACCTGGGTTCTATGGACAGAAATTCGTGGATGGGGGAATGGACAAGATCAGAAAGACCAAGTCCTTGATCTCGAATTACCCAATCGAGCTGGAAGTGGATGGGGGAGTCAATGATACAAATATCAAAGAACTCGCTCAGGCTGGAGTGGATATCTGCGTCGTAGGGGCTGGTTTATTCAAATCCGGTGACCCAAGCGAGAATGGGATCCGCCTAAAAAGCCTAGTAAAGTAATAACTTTATTAAATATTGACAGTCAGACTTTCCACGAAATTATGGCGTATTAGGGCAAACTCATGCAGTGAGCCCATCCTTATTTATTCGAAGGAATTTTACTTTGGTTAAGATCAGACTACAAAGAACCGGAGCCAAAAACAACCCTCACTACCGGGTAGTGGCTGCAGATGCCCGTTCCCCTAGAGACGGTAAATTTATCGATATTCTCGGACACTATCACCCAGCAGAGGTGAAAGGCCAAACAACCCTGAATAAAGAGAAAATTTTAGGCTGGCTCAGCAAAGGTGCTCAACCTACCGGAACCGTTCTGAACCTCATTAAACACGAGGGAATCTGGGCGGAATATAAGCAATCCCTGAAGAAGTAATGGAAGAGCTGATCCGCTATATCGTTACTTCTCTAGTAGATCATCCGGAGGAGATTTCCGTAAAGGAAATTGAGGGCGACGAACAAACCGTCCTAGAACTCCGGGTTTCCCCTAAGGATGTGGGGAAAGTGATCGGCAAGAATGGTAGGATCGCTAAGTCCTTAAGAGCGATCTTGACCGCAGCCTCCATTAAAGCCGGAAAAAATTTCTCCTTAGAAATTATTGACTGAGACTCGTATCCTAACCGGACATTTAGGAAAACCCTTCGGATTGAAGGGTTTTGTCCGATTGGTTGCAGAGGACAGTTCCGTTCCGCAACTTAAATTTCCTATCCAAGCCATCCTAGAATTTCCTTCTCGGGACCCTGTGCCTGTTAAGATACTTAAATCCACACTACAAGCAGGAAAGATACTTCTGCAATTAGAAGGGATCAACTCTCCGGAAGACGCTTCTTCCTTAACCGGTGGAAAACTTTATATAGATAGATCTCATTTTCCTAAATCCAAGAACGAAGAATATTATCTATTCGAACTGAAAGGTCTGAAAGCAATCTCTGAAGACGGAAAAGAACTTGGTTGGGAATTAGTAGACATTTTAGAAAATCCGGCACATTCTATCTTAGTCTTTCAAACAGAAGATTCCGAGATGTTAGTTCCTTATGTGGAAAAACATGTAGGAAAAGTATTCTTAGAAGAAGGCAAGATCGTCTTAAAAAGTCCTGAGGATTGGAATGAAATTTAATTTTATTACCTTATTCCCCTCCAAAATCCAGGCTTACTTTTCGGAAGGACTACAGGAGAAGGCAATCCAAAAGGGAGTGTTCTCTGTAAACATTGTACATCTAAGAGACTTCTCCAATAATAAACATCTAAAGGTAGACGACACACCTTATGGAGGAGGTCCAGGAATGCTCTTAAAAGTTGAGCCTATAGACCTGGCCTTAAAATCATTAGGAGAAGATAGAGGACTAGTAATTCTTACGGCTCCCTCCGGAATTCCATTCGATCAGAACGTCGCGGAGAAATTATCCAAGCTGCAAAAACCGATCACTCTTATTTCAGGATATTATGAAGGAGTGGATCATAGGGTAACTGAGCATCTTGTTGACATAGAACTGTCCCTTGGAAATTATGTAATTTCAGCCGGAGATTTGGCAAGCCTCTGTATAACAGATGCTGTGTCCAGGCTTTTGCCCGGCTTTTTAGGCGACCGAGAGAGCCTAGAAGAAGAATCTCATAACGAAAGGGATGTTTTAGAATATCCACAATATACGAAACCTTCAGAGTATAATGGCTGGAAGGTTCCAGACATTCTCTTGGGCGGAAACCACGCGGCGATAGAATCTTGGCGCAATGCCAATCGAAAGAAAGTCGACCCTGATATTACGAGGAATTTATGAAAGAACTTTTAAAAAGCGGACTTCCTACAGAAGCAAACCGTACCCTGAATTTCAACGTAGGGGATACTGTTAAGGTCCATTATAAAATCCAAGAATCCGGCAAAGAAAGGGTCCAGGTATACGAAGGAGTTGTGATTTCCATCTCCAACGGCGGAAACGGAAAATCTTTCACCGTTCGTAGGATTTCTTACGATGTGGGTGTAGAGAGAGTATTCCCACTTTATTCTCCTCGTATCGCTAAAATTGAACTAGTACGTAAAGGTAAGGTTCGTCGTTCTAAACTGTTCTTCTTAAGAGAACGTTCCGGAAAATCTGCTCGTATTCGCGAGTTGAAAGGCGGAAAAGTTTTAGTAGCAGAAGATAGAAAACGCCAAACTGCCGAAGAAGCTAAGGCGAGCGCGCCAGCTGCTACTGCAGAATAAGAACCTTTTTTAAAAGCGGCAGACTACTACTCTCTGCCGTATTCTCTCCTCCTTCTCTTTTTTACTTCTCCTTAAAGCCAATGCCTCTCGTAAATTTCGAACCGGAAGAATTGAAATTTTTTCCAGACCATCTTCCATGCGGAATAGACGAAGCTGGGCGAGGTCCATATGCAGGCCCCTTGTCTGTAGGAATGGTATTATTTACACCGGAGGTTCTGGAAAAGATCTATACGGGACAGATCTTAAAAGGATTAAACGATTCTAAAAAGCTCAGCGAATCAAAACGTGAATCTTTGTTTCAAGAGATCACAGAAACTGCCCACAAAGTCGCCCATGCATTCTTATCCCATAACTATATAGATCGTTACGGGATCAACAGAGCGGTATTAGAAGGTATACTGAAATGTTATAGAAAGGGCTCCGAAGCTCCGATAGAGAATACCGGAAGAAAACTTCTGCTCTTAATAGACGGAAACTATAATTTTTCCAAATACAAGGAATCGGAACAGGTAAAACGCCAGTCTTACTATTATAAAAAAGGGGATTCTAGGATCGCGAGTATCGCGGCCGCATCCATCATTGCAAAAGTAAAACGGGATCGTTTTATGAAAGCGATTGCTTCCAAGTTTCCAGGTTATGGATTCGAGGCGCATAAAGGATACGGAAGCGCGGGACATGAAGATGCAATCCGGACCCTGGGACTAGCAAGAATCCACAGAAGGTCTTTCACTAAAAAATTCCATGCTTCCCATTCCTCCTCCCAATCCGATTGATAAGAACCAGAGTCCTCAGGTCCGAAAAACGGACAGGGTCCCAGAATCACATCAAATCTCTCTTGTAATCAATTCTTCCAATAAACTAGTTAACCCCGAACTATTCGAAGGAGAATCCAAAGAGGCTCCATTTTTTAGGGTTTGGGTGAAAGAAGGTACCAGAGATGGAAAAGCAAAACTTGTCTGGAAGGGAGAAACATTAGAAGCCGAAACTAAGACTAATCTTCTTACAGGAGAACAATTACTTTTATCTCGAACTTTATCCGACAGAGGCTCCGAATGGAAAATACAAGAAAGGAAACTAACGTTAGAAGCGGATGATTCCAAAATTTTTTCTCCTTTAGAAAAAGGGCTCACAGGGGTTTTGGAGAAAGTACTACATAAAGAAGAAGGTCCTGTTTCCGAAGACAGCATTTTGTCCTTCTTGAAGAGTTATTTTCCTCATTTCGAATGGAAATCAGAGACTCCCTATTTCGAGTGGGAATGGGAAGGTGGAAATGCGGAAGGCTATTTGGGCGGAACCGATCCGGGTCGAATATTTGTGCTCTTTATGGAGACTAAAGAAGACGGCCCGAGTTTGTACAGATTCCATTGGAAAAAAGAAGATGCGTCGGACCTGATTCTAACCGCTATTTATACTAGTTCTAAATTGTACTTGCATATAGGTCGGAATCGTAAAAAATTTATGCAGTTCTTGGAAGAATCGGGAGTTAGATTCCAGGAACTCAGGATACAATATAAGCCCTCTTTACAGAGAAGGGAATGGACTGCGTGAAATTCGGAATAGCTCTAAAGTTTACACCGGACGAAAATAAAGGCCCCAAGATCCTAGCTAAGGGAGAAGGTCTTTTAGGTGAAAAGATCAAGGGTGTGGCAAAGAGACACGGAGTTCCGATAGTGGAGGATGCTCCTTTGGCCGAGGCACTTTCTCCGATACCGGTGGGTCAAGAAATCCCGGAAAATTTATACAGAGCGGTTGCGGGTGTTTTTGCTTTCGTACTCAGCCAAAAAGCGGAAGCAAATTAAGGGAATTTGAAAAATGAAAAAATTGAACGTGTCCGAATTGAAGCCGGGTATGAGATTCACAAAGCCCGTATATCTGGACAAAGAAAATCTGTTCATCACTTCCAATACTCCGATCACTGATTCGGACTTGGAACGTTTGAAAAGATTCGGGATCACCGAGGTATTGACCCACGGAGATCTCCTGGTAATAGATGTGGATCCTGAAAGATTGGAAACCCAATTAGAGGATTTTATCATCAGTACGATCGTAGACGAGGACCTTCTTCCTTTAAAAGGTATCTACGATAGCTTGAATCGTATTAAGGTACAATTTTCCAATCTATACAAAAACACTTTTGCATTAGTACAAGACGTTTATCGAAAAGTTGCGGACGATAAGGTATTCGATTTTGGTCCAGTGAGAGAACAAGGTGAGGCATTGGCCGACTTTGTGAGGACCCATAATAATCTTTCGTATCTGATCTTGGGAATGAATAATCCTGGGTATTATCTATATAACCAGATCACTACTTCCACATTCTATGCTCTCATCATAGGAAAACTTCTGGACTTCTCCCGACCTAAAATGGTGGATCTCGCGATTTCCTGTTTAGTAGCGGATGTGGGAATGACAAAGGTACCTGCGACCATTTCCGAAAAAACGGACCAGCTCACCGACGAAGAATACAAATCCATCCTAAAGCATACGATCATAGGATACCAGGTACTTACTCAGAGAGTCAAAATTAAAAACAGTTTGGCCGTTGTGGCTCTACAACACCATGAACGTTTTGATGGAAAGGGGTATCCCCAAAAGATCGCAGCCACTGCGATAGAGGAGAATGCCAGGATCTATGCGATTGCGGACAATTTTTCCGCTCTTATTACAAACAGACCTCATAGACAAAGAATACTTCCTCACGAAGCAATCAAATCCATGATCAGTATGGATGTAGGTAAGTTTGATCTAAAGATCGTACGAACATTCTTGAATCAGGTTTCCTTGTATCCTGTGGGTTCTTGTGTGGAACTTTCCGATAAAAGAGTGGGAGTCGTTCTTGCAGCAAATGCGGACAAACCTTTAAGGCCTTCTATCCGTATTATAAAAGACGAATATGGAACATTTGTTAGAAACCTGATCTTGATAGATCTGGTAAAAGAGAATCATCTGTTTATCGTCAAGGCATTAGATCTACAGGAAGCCACTGCAAATTCTTAATTTTTTGGGATCTATACTTTTGGATCAAAAAAGTTCTCTCAATTCTTCTTTTCTAAAACAGGTCTCTGTATGGGACCTAACTCTAAGCGAAGAGTATTAAAAGGAAAAGATGGAGAAAATCTAGCCACGGAACTTCTTCGTAAACAAGGTCATAAAATTCTAGAAAGAAACTTTCGGATCAGAAGGGGAGAAATCGACATAATCAGTGAGAAAGAAAACGTCCTCTATTTTACGGAAGTGAAGTACTGGGCTAAAACATCTCCACTTCACCCTCTGGAAATATTCGATCCGACAAAGATCCGCAGAATGAAAACGGCAGCGGGGTATTATTTGAGCAAGAACGTTTCCTTTAGAGATCATTTTGTCTCCTTCTCTCTGGCCCTTATTACCGAAAAAAGGGAACTGAAATATTATCTTAATCTATTCTAAAACAATCGTTAAGCGATTTGAAAAACGAGTCGATTTTCGAATTGTCTGCGGGTTCTCAAGGATGAGGACCTTAAATCGTTACAAGGAAGTAACTATGAAAAGCATCCAAATTCTCGGCAACTTGGCCGGGTCCGACCCGTTCGGACCGGACCCAGTGATTCTGAGAAAACGAGGAGTTCCGATCAAAAAGCGGAAATTCGAGGACTATAAGAAGAAGATCGAAGACGAAAACTACATTGATTTCGCAATCGATAAGATCGCTATGGAACTCTCGCATTTCCTGTCAAAGTAACCACAAAAATAAAACCGTCGAAAGAACAAGTTAGGTTACGGCCCTGTTTTCCGGAAACCATCCGGAATTCAGGAAAACAAGGGCCTCCTCTAAATTCCTCAAAAGTACTTCCTCCGAACCTTCCAAATCTGCAATCGTCCTTGCCACTTTCCTAAAATGAGCGACCTTACGAATGCTAAACTTTTGTAAGCCGACAGCCCTCCAAAAATAAGTTTCGCATTCCTTGGAAAGAGGGATCATTCTTTCCACTTCTTCTCCTCTTAATCTTCCGTTGTATAATTTACCTGTTTCTCTGAATAATCTACGGTATTGTATATCCGAAGCTGATTGGATGGAATCTCGGATAGATTTTAGATTTATGGAAACCTTCTCCCCATCGGAGAGCCCTGAAAAACCTATATGATAGAATATTTCGATCCGATCTAAAAATGGTCCGCTAAAGGAGGACTGGTAATTTCGGACGTTTGAAACGCTGCAGTTACATTCCTTTATAAGGGTTTGGTAATATCCACATGGACAAGGATTGGTGGCTCCTATGAACAAAAAGGAAGCAGGGTAGGTGATAGAACCATTGATCCGTGAGATCGTAATTTTCCCTTCTTCCATCGGTTCTCTTAACGCTTGTAAATTCCTAGAATGGAATTCTGAAAGTTCATCTAAGAATAGGATCCCATTTCCAGCTAGGGAAACTTCTCCCATTTTTAAACTGCTAGAACCTCCAACCAATGAAATATCGGAAGTTGTATGATGAGGACTTCTAAAAGGTCTTTCTACTTCTGTATCGGATAGATTCTCTTGTAAGGAACGGATGCCTAATAATTCGATCCCTTCTTTCTCTCGGATCTTAGGAAGAAATCCATGCGCTAATTTAGCAAGCATTGTCTTTCCTGCGCCTGGAGGCCCTGAAAGTAAACAATGATGGAATCCAGCGCTTGCAATTTGAATGGCGCGTATCGCAGGCAATTGACTTTTATGAAATTCAGATTTCCAGGGAAGAACTTCGGATTTGATCCTTATACTTCCTTTTGGCTCCGGCTGTATTTTTCCTTTAGCTAAGGAGACTAAATCTTTCAGATGAGAGATTGCATAGATTGGAATTTTTTCCAGGATAGAAGCTTCTTTCCTATTTTCAAAAGGAACAACTGCCGCAGTAAAACCTTTACTCTCCAATCCGAAAAGTATAGGAAGAATTCCTTTCAAAGGTTTTACAGTTCCGTCGAGCCCCACTTCGCCAAGGAAAAGAAATTGTTCTAGTTTTTCAGAACTAGGTAGCTGCTCTGTGAGATATAAGATCCCGGCAGCAATGGGAAGATCTAAGTATGTCCCTTCCTTTTTTCTGCCGGCAGGCGCTAAATGGACCAGAATATTCTGAAGAGAATATTCAAATCCGCTGTTCTCAATTGCTATCCTGATCCTATCTGAGGATTCTTTGATCGCGGGGCTCGGAAGTCCTGTAATCAGGAACCTTGGGATGCCTCTTTTGATATTGATCTCTACAGATACCGGAAATGGTTGTATTCCCTCCAGGGAAGCCCCCAGAAATTTGGTCAGTTTACATGTCTCCATAATCGGGACAGGTGCGGAAAAATTCAGACCTCTCGCTTTTTTTCTAAAAACTAGTTTATCACTTCCGGACCTTCAGTAACTTATGCATGAAATGGTGCGATTCTTCGCTTTTTTACTGGCCCTATTTACCATACAGTGTGGAGCCAGACTGATCAAAAAAGAGAAGTTATCTGAGATCAACGAGCATTACCAGGATAAGATATACAGCCTTAAAAAAGACACAAAAGTCTCCATGACCGAAACTTTTAAGAAGGGAATGTTGGTCCGAATCTACATCGAATCGACTCCTTCCCTGATTAAAGTGAAATGTTTCCCTGCGGACCAGAAAAGGGAACATGCAATCGGCAGGCTGATCGCCTATCAGGTGAATGAAGATCTAGAGAAAAAGACCATCAGTATAGAGGATTTGGATAAGATCGTTGCAAATGAGCTCACGGAATATAAAAAGAAAAAGTAGCCGTCGTTCCCCCCTAGGTTCAAGAAGGCATCCCGACGCAGCCGATATTAAATATGTGAAACGGACGATTCTTTGCCTTCCCATTATATCCGCCATGCTTACCTCGTCTTTATCGGCCGATCCGCTCAAAAATTACGAAAACGCGATCAACGATTACGCGAATAAGGACTCTTCTTTTTTTACAGACAAGGAAGAGCGTAAGATCAAACAATTATTCTCTCAATCCCCGGAAGAATGGGAAGAAGACAAATATTCTTCTCTTAGCTATCATAAGGACAAATCCAATCTAGAGCTTCCTTCTTTTATTAGCATCAATCCAATTGTTTCGTCTAAGATTGTTAGCCAAAGCGGCTTTATCATAAAATCCTATATTGTAAAACCTAAAGATACATTATTCAGGATCGCTAAGGCCTTAAAGACTACTGCCGCTAAAATTTCAGAAGCAAACGGTCTAAACAAAGGTTCCGTTCTAAAAGTGGGACAAAGTTTAAGCGTTCCTGTTAAGGTTGGAAATGCTTCTCGCCAGAAAATAGAATACAAAAGAGTATTCATTACTCCTGTCTTAGGAGCTAGATTCTCTTCCAGATACGGTAAAAGAAAAGATCCGTTCCACACAGGTGGAGGTGGTTACCATACTGGGATAGATATGGCTGGCCCTCAAGGAGCACCAATACTCGCTTCCGCAGACGGCGTAGTAAGTTTTGCCGGAGTGAATGGTGGTTACGGAAACTCAGTCATAGTAGATCATCCAAACGGTTATAGGACCATGTATGCGCATTGCGCTAAAATTACAGTGGAAGAGGGAACGAAAGTGAGAGCAGGGACGGTCATAGGTGCCGTAGGTCGCACAGGCTCCGCTACAGGTTCTCATCTCCATTTCGAGGTGTTCTATAACGGAAAAAGGATCAATCCTGAGGTGGCGCTTAGGAAGACCTTAAAAATTGTTACGAACCTGGACCCAGGCAAAGTAGCGAAACTTTAAGCGATCATCTTTCGATAAGCCGGGACCAACATTTTTGGAGCCGGCTTTTTTAGAATGATTCCGTGAGAATATCCGAAGGGCGCAATGAACGCAATTTTTATCGAATTCAGAAAACATACATTCTATGTTCTGATCCCTGTCGTGATATTTTTTTCCTTCTCTCTGGCATATCTTTGTAGAGGGATACTTCTACTTTTTCTGACCCCGAATGTGCAGACAGGTTCCTCAACAGCAGCTCCCAGAAGACCCGTGGCTGAAAATTCTATCACAGTCGAAATGTCCAAGGAGATGGTAACTGGTTCTTTGTTCAGGGGAAGTTTAGCTCCTCCTCCGGGAGAAGTTCCTGCAGGTGCGGACGGAACTCCTGGAGCTCCTCCGGATACTGGAGAAGGGGAAGAAATGAGAGTGACCGGGACTTTAAGCGGCCACTGGAGTTTTGCCAGAGTAACTATTTTAGAAAAAGGGAAACAAAACGCGGAAGAATTCGCAATGGGAGAAGCAGTGGGCGGATACAAGGTAAAGTCCATTCTCCTGAACCATGTAGTCTTGGAAAAAGGAGGCCAGTCTCTCAAAGTAGAGATAGGCCAAACACCTGGCGAAGCTAGGGCCAAATTAGGTGCTCAGGCAGATGTCCCTGGAGGACCGCCTGCTGCTGATACGGTCCGTAAAATTCTGTCCAGACAGGACGTGAATAGAAAATTAGCGAACGTAGCTGAACTTTATAAGGGAAAATTCGGTCCTTATTTGGAAAATAACACGATTGCGGGATACAAAATTTACAGCATAGGCAGCGATCATATTTTTTATTCTCTGGGAGCTAGAACCGGAGATGTGGTGCGGCGGGTAAACGGAATGCCATTAAACGATACGGTGAAAATGATGGAGATATGGAATTCCCTGAAAACGGCCGATAAAGTATCCGTAGACGTAGAGAGAATGGGCAAGATACTGTCCTACGAATTCATCATCCGGAATTAAAGATTAAATGCGCAAAATAGATTTACGATCCAGATATTTGAGAAACGCGGCCTTCGCGTTCTTACTTCTTCTTTCGGTGAACGAAGGTTTACTCTCCCAGGCTTCCAAAAAAGGAAGTAAGAGAAATACTGCCCCAACCGCGGAAGATACAAAGGAAAAAACCTTTTATGCCAACTGGAGAGATACTGAACTTAATGATTTTCTAAAAGGGATGAGCGCGATCCTAAAGAAAAACATTCTTTTGGATGAAAGTTTAAAAGGTAAGAAGATCACGATCATCTCCCAAAAAGAGATCCCTGTCAAAAACGCATTTCCATTTATGAAGGCGGTTTTGGAATCCATGGGATTCGCGGTCGTGGAAGAAGTAGACCTGATCACTATCGTAAAATTGAAGGATGCACTTGCTAGATCTCCTTACGTGAGAGTGGGTAAAGATCCTATCCCAGAAACGGAAGCATTAGATAATCGTATTATTACACAGATCATTCCGGTAGAAAATGTAAAACCGGAAGAATTGGAACCGATCCTAAAAAGATTAACTTCTCCCAATACAGATATTATTGTTTATAGAAATACAAATACGATCGTTCTTTCCGGTTCTACCGCAGACATCAATAAATTACTCACTTTAGTAAACGAGTTGGATGTAAGACCGGATGAAACCAGTCCTGGAGCGATTGCCTCTGCTGGTGATGTTCATATTTATACATTAGAATTCAGTGAAGCGGAGAAGATTGCCGCGACTCTGATCAAATTAGATAATCCTATGGTAGGAGATCTTCCTATTCCAAGTGGAGCGCCTGGAGCTCCACCTCCACCTGCTCCTAAGGTAGAAAAGATTAAGGCAGTAGCTCATAAGGAGTCCAACTCGGTTATCGTTACAGCTACTGAAGCGGAATGGAACGAGATCCGTAAGATTATCCGAGTTCTGGACTCTGCAAGAAAGCAGGTCCTATTGGAGGTTTTGATCGTAGAACTCTCTTCCACCGATACGAATGACTTCGGTATCGACTGGAGATTCCAAGGACAGGGACCTTATAGCCAGTTCAATTCAGGACTTGCGAAAGAAGGTAATATTATCAACTCAAGCGGTAGGATCAATCCAAACCTGAACACGTTATCCGGCTTCTCTCTCGGTTTCGTACAAGCGGGTGCTCAACAGATCTTAGGGATTTTGAGTGCCAACCAAGGAAATGAGAATTTCAACGTATTATCCGCTCCTCAAGTATTGACCTTGGACAACCAAGAGGCGGAGATCAACGTAGGACAGGACGTTCCAGTCAGGACCCAAAGTCGTAACGCAGGTTTGGGCGGTGCAAACGCGGTGACAGTAGACAACTACGAATATCGTCCAACCGGTATTAAATTAAAATTCACTCCTCACGTTAATAAGAATAACCGAATCACTTTAGATCTTTTGCAAGAGATCAAAAATATCGCCTCCATCGCACTTGCCGGAGGTAACCCAACTTTTAATAGAAGGGAAGTAAAAACCACAATTACGATCGATAATCGACAGACGATCGTGATCGGGGGTTTGATCTCCAACGACAAACAAAAACGTCTGATCAAGATCCCATTATTGGGAGATATTCCTTATCTAGGTTGGATCTTTCGCAGGACCACGGAACAATTAAAAAAGACCAATTTAATGGTTTTTATCACCCCGCACATCTTGGACAATCGTGAACTTGCTGATAAGATGACTGTTAAGAAGAAACTACAACAGGAAAGATACGAAATCGAAAGGGAAAGGGTTCTAAACAAAGAAGCCACCATCAAGGAACGCGGAGAATAATACAGTGAAAACTCTAGGTGATATTCTCGTAGAAGACGGGGTCATATCTTCCAAGGATCTGGAAGACTCTCTCAAACTACAGAAAAAGAATCATTTACCTCTAGGACATATTCTTCAAAAAAAAGGGATCGCAGGAGAAGTAGACGTTCTGAAGGCGATGGCCCGCCTCTACAAAATGGAATTCCGGGAAAAACTGGAATTCAAGGGAATGGAAGAAGTTTACGACCGTATCCCTCTTAAACTGATCCAAAAAAGTAAAATAGTTCCTTTCGAACTAACTAAGAAGAACGTAAAGATCGCGATTTCCGATCCTACGGATCTTCACCCGATGGATGATGTACGTTCTGCATTAAAAGAATTTAAAGTAGATTTCATACTCGCACCTGAACCTGAGGTGATGAGACTTATCCATTCCCAGTTCGACACTACTTCCGCAGCTGCGAAAGATATGTTGAATGAAATGGAAGGTAGCTTCTCGGAACTAGCAGAAGGTTTCGATAACGAGACAATAGACCTTTCGGACGACGCTCCTATCATCAAGATGGTGAACGTGATCCTCTCTCAAGCAGTAAACGAAAGAGCTTCGGATATACACATAGAGCCGTACGAAAAAAGCCTCGTGGTCCGGTACAGGATAGACGGTATTCTTCATAATGTATTAACACCTCCCAAGTCTTATCATGCAGGGATCACGTCCCGTATAAAGATCATGTCCAACCTGAATATCGCGGAGAACAGATTACCTCAGGATGGTAGGATCAAGCTCAGACTTGCAGGAAAGGACGTGGATATCCGGGTTTCCACAATTCCTTGTCAGTTCGGAGAACGTATCGTTATGCGTCTCTTGAACAAAACAGACCAGAAATATTCCTTGGAAACTATGGGATTTTATCCGGATCTGATCAAGACACTTCGCACTCTTATTTACGAACCACACGGTATTATCTTAGTGACTGGTCCTACTGGATCCGGAAAATCCACCACATTATATTCTGCTTTAACCGAGCTGAATACGGAAGAAAGAAACATCATTACCTGCGAAGACCCAGTGGAATACCAGATAGACGGTGTTTCTCAAATGCAGATGCAAGAAAAGATAGGACTTACATTTGCGACAGGCCTCCGAGCCATTCTACGTCAGGACCCGGACGTGATCATGGTGGGGGAGATCCGGGACGAGGAAACTGCTAGGATCGCGATCCAAGCTTCCTTAACAGGTCACTTGGTATTTTCCACTTTGCACACGAATGACGCAGCTTCTGCAGCTACAAGACTTGTGGATATGGGGATTGAACCTTATCTGATCACATCTACTGTTTTAGGTTTTATGGCCCAAAGGCTTGTAAGAACTATATGCAAAGAATGTAAAACTTCTTATAAACCTACTCCTCAGGAATTGGAGTCCATCGGAATTTCCAAAAAGGAACTGAAAGGCGGAGTCTTGTATAAGGGCAAGGGCTGTTCTCATTGTATGAATACCGGGTTTAAAGGAAGAACAGGAATTTATGAACTTCTGATCATAGACAGTAAGATCAAAAATGCGATCCTTGCCGGATCGGATACAAATAAGATCAATGATGTTGCCTTAGAAAGCGGATTCGCTACTATGAGAGATTATGGGATCCGAAAAGTATTGGATGGAGTTACCACCCCGGACGAAGTTCTAAGGGTTACTTAAGTTTTCCTTCCATGGCGCTTTATACTTATACTGCATTTAACAAAAAGGGAAAAGAAGAAAAGGGGATTATAGATGCCCCCAATATCCAATCCGCAAGAGCCAAACTTAAAAGCAAAGGTTTTTACGTTCGTCAAATTTCCGAAGATGCGGAAAGAAAGGACAGAGAACTTTTTCCATTCTTAGCTAGACTTCTCTATCGTGTTCCTAAAAAGATCATAGGTCTTTTTTCCAGACAATTAGGAACTCTTTTGGGTGCAGGTATCCCTCTAGACAAATCCCTTTCGAATATCATCGAACAAACTGATCATGAAGTTTTTCGCAAAGTTGTGATCGCAATGCAAGCGGATATTACTGAAGGAAGTTCCTTATCCGATTCGATGAGAAAACATCCGGATATATTTCCGAACCAGTATCCATCGCTCGTTTCCGTGGGAGAAAGAACAGGTGACTACGAAACCGCACTCATGCGTCTTGCGGAGATGGAAGAAAAAAACCTTCAACTAAAAGGAAAGGTCACCACCGCACTCGTCTATCCTGGAATTATTTTCTGCCTCTTACAGATCGTGATCATTTTCCTTCTCACCACAGTTGTTCCCCAGATCGAACACTTATTCGTAGAATTTAACGCAACACTTCCTGTAATCACTCGGATCGTGATCGGAAGTTCCAGGATCTTAACAGGCTACTGGTTCTTGATCTTCCCGATGATTGGTGCCGGAATTGTGGGCTTCTTCTTTTATAAATCCACTCCGGAAGGGAAGGAAAAATGGGAGAAGTTCGTTCTTAGGATACCGATTATCCGAACGCTCAATAAAAAAGTACTAATATCCAATTTTGCCCGGAACTTAGGGATCCTTCTGACAAATAGGGTTCCCTTGATCATTTCTCTCCAAATTGTTGAACAGATCGTTAACCATTCCGTTTTCGGCCAGGAAATACGGAACGCATGTGAAAGAATTCGAGAAGGAGAGAAACTTTCCGCTGCATTCACTGGGTCAGAGATATTGCCGCAACTAGTCTTAGGTATGATGTCGGCTGGAGAAGTTTCCGACAGGGTCCCGGAGATGTTGAACAAGCTCGCGGAGATCTACGACCAAGAAGTGGATTCTGCTTTGAAAAACGCGACCCAAGCGATCGAACCTCTGATGCTTGTTTTTATGGGTTTTGCGATCGGTATCATTATGGCGGCGATCATCGTTCCGATGTTCAGCTTGACCCAGAATTTACAAGGTATATAACAATAGAAATAGGAGAACCGACTTTGAAAACGGGAAACAAACGGAGAAAAGGATTCACTCTTATCGAATTAGCGATCGTCGTCGCCATTTTAGGTGCTTTGATGACTATCATTCTTGTCAGTGTGGATTTCGGTGGAGTGAGCATCGAAACCGCAAAGATGAAGATCAAAAAAGATAAACAGGAACTTAGATTACATTTGGAAAGATACGCTTCCAAATTTGGAAGTTATCCGAGTGAAGAGCAAGGCCTAGACGCGTTAGTAGAAAGACCGACTACCGGAGAAATTCCTGAGACCTGGATCCCTATGGTAAGCAGCAAGGATTCTATCAACGACCCTTGGAAAAACCCATACAAACTCAGATATGACGGAGCAGGTGAGATCCAGATCATTACTTTTGGTCAGGACAAAACAGAAGGTGGAGAAGGTTTAAATTCAGACTTCGATATCACTAAAGAAGAACAATATCCGGCTCAATTCACTTCTGCATCCGGCGCTAAAAAATAAACCCAATGGGCCCAAGAGCGAAAGGCCGGATCCGTTCCGGCTTCACATTGATCGAATTGGGAGTCGCAGTATTCCTGATCGGAGTGATGTTCGCTCTTGTGCTTCCTTCCTTAGTTAATTTACTCACACCAGGCGCCCAAGAAGAAGCAATGTTATTGCATGACGTTGTGAACTTCTGCTTCAGAAGGGCGAAGATCAATCAAAGAACTGTCTATCTACAGTTAAACGTGGATACGGAAACTTATACCATTATAGACATGGAAAGGGACGAGACAGGCTTGAAAGAAGTTCCGGTCTTCAAAGACAGAGAACTTCCCGGTTCTTCAGCGATCGTGGATGTGATGGATGGAAGGGGTTATAGATACAATACTGGAAAGATCCGCATTCCATTCTCTCCTATGGCGGTAGCGGAAGATTTTTATATCCATTTAGGTCCGGATCCGGAGATCACAAGAACGCTGATTATCAAACGTTACGGTGGGAAATCGGAAATAGAGGACGGGGAAGTTGTAGTCTCCAAGGAACAATTGGAAGAATACAAACGTAGCGAGCAATATGGCACGAGTAAGTTTTAAAAGACAGAATCCTCTTAAAAAGAGACAGGGTTTTACTATTTTAGAAATGACCTTGGCGTTTGCGCTCGCCGCCGGTTGGCTTCTTTATGTACTAATGGTAGTTTCCGAAGGGATTCGACTCAAAAAAGTGGCAGCTCTCCAAATAGAAGCCACTCATTTAGCAAAAATTAAAATGGCCCAGATAGATTCCGCCACCATTCTACAAGCGGACACAAGTTCTGGAGACATTCCAGGTTACAAAGACTGGAAATTTACCACAATCATCAAAGAAGAGAACTTGGATCTTCTGAAAATGGCCGGAAAAGAAAGCGGCAAAAAGCCAGAGGATTTACTGGGAGGTACAAATTCCAGTATGAACCAGCTGATCGCAAAACGAACCGGTAATAACCAAGGTTCCGCAACAGGCGGAC
Source organism: Leptospira johnsonii (assembly GCF_003112675.1). Lineage (NCBI taxonomy): Bacteria > Pseudomonadati > Spirochaetota > Leptospiria > Leptospirales > Leptospiraceae > Leptospira > Leptospira johnsonii. The sequence continues at coordinate 456,110 of NZ_BFAY01000005.1, forward strand.
TTATCGCAGTATTTCATATTTATGTAACGATAGAATATCCTACAGGCGGAAGGGATAACCAAGGAATTCCAGTAAAGGAACAATACACGATCGAGACCTATAAGGCGAGAATGAACTGATATGGGACCTTCTTCTTTACATTCAGTTTTTCTTAAGCTTCTTCGAAAAAGAAGAAGATCCGGATTTACGTTAATAGAATTAACTATAGTCGCAGCATTACTAGGCGTTCTGCTCGGAATGGTATTCGGGACCTATGCAACCATACTAAAAGTCACCCGGCCCACATCAGGCTCGGAAGGTGTGGATAGAGAAAAAGCGATCTCTGTGATCGAAAATATTCGAAGCACTTTGACCATGACATTTTATTTCCAAACCGAAAAAAACCTAGTCTTCGTGAGTAGAAAAGGACGCAAATCTGAAGATGGGCCAAGACATCCGGGTGAAAGTACCAAGGATCATTTTATAGTATTCGCTGCAGTCCACCCTAACTCGGAAGAAGTTGCTCTTCCTGAAGTAAGAGAAGTAGAATATTATCTAAAACAAAAAGACGGTACCGATTATTATAAATTGATGAGAAGAGAAGATGAGATCGTGGACAAGTATCCTTTCGTAGGCGGACAAGAATACGAGTTATTAGATAATGTAAAATCTCTCTCCTTTAAATTTTCCAAAACAGGAAAGGAATGGGAAGAAGAATGGGATTCTTTCCAAAGAAAAAGTATCCCTCGTCTTATCAGAATAGAGATCATTGCGAACATGGGAAATAAGGAAAGACGTTTTGAAACTCTTGCCTTCCCAGGGATGCTTATGAAATGAATTCGGGTTTGGGTCTAAAAGGCAGAAGATTCTCCAGAAGAAGGGGAGCCATCGTACTGCTCCTAGTCGGAGGAATAGGTGTCGCCGCCTTAACTACCACTTTGGATTTTGCAGAAAGATCCATGGCAGAGTATAAAATTTCCCAAGGTGAAATGTCAGGATTCAAGGCTTCTCTTTTGGCGAAGGCGGGATTCCAAGGAGCTTTGGCCGCACTTAGAAAAATCCCAGAAGAACAATTGTACCAATCCGGGATAGGCCTAAATCCGCCACCGGTCCCAATGGGAGGAGGATGGATCTACTACAAGATCCAGGGAGAAGACGGAAAAATTAATCTGAATTCTATCTTCAACGCTGATACAAAGGAACTGAATTTAAGAAACCAAGAAATGGCCCAAAGACTTCTGGAACGTTTGGGAATGAAGAGGGACCTTTTTAATCCGGTAATAGATTGGTTAGATGATGATAGTCAGGGGAATTTCGAAATTTCTTATTATGAAAAACTGACTCCGCCTAGAAAGATTAAAAACGCATACATGTATTCTCTTTCCGAGCTTACCTCGGTGAAAGGTTTCGATCCTAAAATAGTGTATGGCTCCCAAAAACCTCCGGACTATGAGCAAAAATATTCCAAGGATTTTATGTCCGACGAGGAAAAAAGCCTGATCGGAGAGTCCGATTTCGTACTGGCAAATAATTTGACCGCATTTGTTCCCTTCCAGAGAAACTACGACGATAGAATCAACTTGAACGCCGCACCGTACTTCGTTTTAATGTCTCTATCCGATTTTATGAACCGCCAGTCCGTTCTTCAGATCATGAAAATGAAAATAAAAAAAGGCGGCTATCTGAAGGAAATCAAAGATCTGGAAACCATCCCTGAATTCCAAGTGCCTTCTGTGGGCGGGCTTTCCCTCTATAAAGAATTAGCAGGAGAAGGAACCGACGTCTCCGGTGGAAGGATCAAAACAAAGGGTGAAATATTCCGGATCAGCGCGGTCGGAGAAGTAGAAAGAAACTATAATAGTAAAAAAAGTTCCGATGTTATGAAAGGCCCTAAAATCGTCCGTAGGATCACCGGAATTTTTGACCTGACCAATAACCTGATGCTATATTATAGAGAAGATTAATGTTCTTATACGAAAAGTTTTTAACCGTAGATTACGGTACTAATTCCGTTAAGGGTGCGCTGTTCCAAAGAGTGGCGGGTAATTTGACCCTACTTCGGGCGGAATCCATGCCTATTTCCAGAATGGAAGAAAAAGAGTACGAAACAAACGTACTTCGTTTTATTAATACATATTTTGCAGAAGAACATGCAATCGTACTTTCTCTTTCTCTAGACAAACTTTTTGTAAGAGAGATCTCCATTCCATTAACAACCGAAAAAGCCGTTCGAGAAGTTATCCCTTTCGAGATAGAAAGCAGAGTCCCTTTTCCGATGGAAACCGTAGAAGTATTAGGCTCGGTTTGGAGAATCGACCAGGAAAAGTCGGATGTAATTACTTATGCCGCTCATCATTCCGAATTTGATACATTAGCTTCTCCTTTTCTGGAATCAAGCTTAGTGTTCCGTGGGATCTTTGTGGATTCCGTATGTTTAGGTTCAGTTATCTCCAAACATTTACATAAAGAGATCCAATTCGCAAACGTTGCCCAGTTGGATATTGGCGGTAAAAAATCCATTTTGAATGTGACCAAGGACGGAAAGATCGCACATACTCGTTTTCTTTCCGTGGGCGGAGACACTCTTACCGAAGAAATTTCCAAAGCATTAAAGATCCCTAAGGATAAAGCTGAGTCCTTAAAAACCAGTATCCAATTCGAACCTTTCCATTCTCCGGAAGACGGTCTGAATTTATTTGCAAAAGAATACAAACTCAAAGTTGCAGATATCAAAAAAGCATTTGCGATCACTCAGGAATTTTTTACATCCCTAGGCGAAGAAGTCCGCAGGAGTTTCCTTTCTTTAGAAGAAACTGAAAGACCGGAAGCTGTTTATCTTTCTGGAGAGGGAAGTAAGGTCAGAGATCTGGAATCCTTTTTAGGAGAAAACCTGGGAATCCAAGCCAGAAGATACGATTTTTTAAGCGCCGACCCGGACAGATTTGCTACTTGTTATGGGATGGCGTATCATCTGATCCAATCCAAAAAATCTAAAATAGATTTTTTGGAAACTCCTTATGTCAAACGGCTTAACAAGAACTTATTCGATATCGCTATATTCAAACCTCATATTATCTTGAGTTCTGTTTCGTTCGTTCTTTTGATCGGAGTATTTTTCTTAGGAATTATTTCTGATAAAAGAAAACTAGCCGCTGCCAACAAGATCCTGGCTGAAAAAGTAAAATCCAGCACCGGTTCTAGTGTCCCTTCCAACAGGGATCCAATAGAGTTTGCAAAAAGTCTAAGGGACGGTGCTGAGAGAAAAACGGAACTATACAGAAAATACCTTTCTAAACCGAGCGTGTTGGATGTACTACATGAAATTTCCTTAAAGTTCCCCGATCCAGGAATGCAGCCTTTCTTGTTCCAAAGTATCACTTATGATAACGGTTCAGTATCCATCCAAGGTGCGGTAAACGAGATCTCAGAAATCGGAAAAGTACAGGATTCCCTGGCCCGTTCTCCCATGTTCAAAAACGTAAAATTAGATAGTAACCGTCCGAATTTCGGACTCAAAACATTTAAAGTCTCCTTTGTGATTAAAATGGAGGTGACCTCTAAAATCGAAGAGAACGATTAAGAGGGACCGTCTATGTGGCAAAAATTACAGCCTAGAGAAAAACTTTTATTAATCATAGCCGCTGGCTTGATCTTAGTCCTGCTGCTATTCTTGGTAGTTCGTAAAATTTACAGACTTAGAACGGATCTTTCCGAGACAGTCAATAATACTCCCGGACTCGCGGCCCAGTTGGACAAAACAATCTCTGACTATTTATTTTTCAGATCCCTGGAAAATGTGAACACAGGGGAGAATGACCAGAGTGCATTCGCAGCAAAGTTGGAAAGGATCTTTTCCGATAATGGCGTAAAGGATAGAATTTCCACGATGAGGCCTATCCCTGCAAAAGCGATCGACAAAGGGAAATACCAAGTAATCGTTTTTGAGGTGAATTTAAGAGGTGTGCCTCTGGAAAACGTTATGTCCGTATTGTATGATATAGATAAGGGCAATAAGGTAAATGCAAGGGTGGAATATTTCCAAACCAATAAACCTTACCAAGACAAAAATACCTACGACGTGAACATGAAAATCGCGGCCTATAGTGTCGCTCCTGGAAAATAAGATGGCTCGCGCAAAAAAGATAGAATTAGAAGAAGAGGACGAACTGATCTCCAACGAGGAAGAAGAATTCCTCACGATGGAGTTGGAGGAATTACCTCCTGATGGATTAGAGGAAGAAGATACTCCTAGATTTTCTTTCAAACAAAAACTAATCCTGGTTGGAAGCGGAGTCAGCTCCTTTCTTCTTTTTTTAATACTATTATTCCCTTACGAAAATATAGTCCGTCAATTCATGAATTCCTCTTCCGGACAACCAAGCAGTGTATTTTTTAACGAGTTATCAGTCTCCGTTCTACTCGGAAAAGTTTCCGTAAAATCTATGGAGATCATGGGCCAAACATTCAAGGTCAGATCCAAGGACGCTCAGATCAAAGCTGGACTTTTTTCCCTCTTGAGAAAGAAGGTGAACGGTGATTTCGAAATAGAAGAATTGGAACTAGACTATGACGGCCAAACTCTTGGAAACATAGGGGAATTAGAAGGTCACCTACAGTTGGACTCTTTGAGCGTCCCGGCTAGCAGATTCGGTGGAGCGTTTTCTCTTAAAATGCCGGAAGGAAAATTCGGATCCTTTCCCAATCTTCCTGAAATTCCTTTTGTAGGAAAAATAGAGAACTTTTTCGTAAATAAGATACTCATCACTTCTAAAATAGACCAAGGGATGGTGGAATTCGAAGAATTTATTATCGATACTTCCGTTGCAAGATTGGATCTACACGGAAACGTCAGACTTTCGGATTCTTTTTCCAATTCCCAATTAAATTTAAGAGCCTGCTTCGAGTTAGAAAGAAATTTTGCATCCGCCGCCGAAAACCAAATTATAGTAGGTGCGTTAGATCTTCTAGAAAAAAGCGGAAGTGGAAAATGTATCCCGATCACTGGGACTTTCCAAAGACCTGAATTCAAGATCCCTGGTCTGAACGCTCCTGCAGGTTTGCCGGGCGCAGGTCCTGTTCCTTAATCAATTTAACAAATTTTCAAACTTTCCCTAAACTTTAACAGGCCAGGGAGAATATTCACTTTTTCTAAAGGTATAAAAAAACCTCGAATCGCGCTAGCCGCCACCCGAGGTTTTTCTTTTTTACACTGGGCTCTTAGATCAAGAGCATCCAGTAGTTGCCCCGCAGGACATACATTTCAAACAAGAACCGTTTCTTACCATTTCGAAAGATCCGCATTCTGTACAGGAATCTCCAGTATATCCTTTGATCCTTGCAAGTTTGATCTCTTCCATCAAGGCAATCCCTGAAGTAGGTTTTTCCGTCCTCATCATCTGAGAGTAGGAAATCGTTTCCGGCTCGGAAGCAGGAGCAGTTTCCACTACTGCAGAAGGTGCAGGTTGCACCGCTTGCTTAGGCTGGATGGACTCGGAAGATTTTCTGGATCCGATCTCGTCTCCTCTTAGATCTTCCGGAGCCACTTGGCCAAGATCGTATCTTCCCAGATAAGTGATCGCAAGTTCTCTGAAGATGAAATCGATCACGGAAGTACTCATCTTGATATGTTTGTTTCCGGTCACGATACCGTTCGGTTCGAATTTGAAGAATGTGAATGCATCCACAAACTCTTCTAGTGGGACCCCATGTTGTAGACCTAAAGATACAGAGATCGCAAATGCGTTCATCAAACTTCTGAATGCTGCACCTTCTTTGTGCATATCCACGAAGATCTCTCCGAGTTGTCCGTCTTCGTATTCTCCGGTTCTTAAATAAACTTTGTGACCGCCTACGACCGCTTTTTGCGTATAACCAGCACGTCTGTTCGGAAGTTTACGTCTATGAGAGATATACTTATAAACAATCTTTTCTGCGAATTGAGACGGATCTTTCGCAACCGCAGCTTCTGCGATCTCTTCCTGTTCTTCCAACTCGATCCCATTCAGAAGTTCCATTACGGAATTGAGAGGTTGGGACAATTTGGATCCGTCACGGTAAAGAGCATTCGCTTTTACCATCATCTTCCAAGAGATATAATATGCACTTTTGATATCTTCAACAGTTGCATCTTCCGGAAGGTTGATTGTTTTAGAGATCGCACCGCTGATAAACGGCTGAGCAGCAGCCATCGTGCGGATATGGGATTCGTAGGAAAGATAACGTTTTCCATATTTACCACATTTGTTCGCACAATCGAATACAGGATAATCTTTCTCTTTTAAGTAAGGCGCGTTCTCAATGGTCATTGTCCCGCATACATAGTCGTTAGCCTTATTGATATCATCCCTAGAGAAACCTAAATGTTCCAACAGATTGAACGTAAAAGAATCATATGTTTCTTTTGCAATACCAAGGTTCTTTTGTAAGAAGTTCTCACCCAAATTGAATTTGTTGAACGCAAAATTGATATCGAAAGCGTATGGAAGAGAGGATTCTACTTTTTCCAAGATCTCATTCGTGAAACCTTTTTCTTTCAAGCTTTGGGTATTGATTACAGGCGCACCGTTTAAGGTAGCATGTCCCTTACAATAATTCACGATAGACTCAATCTCGGAAGGGGAGTATCCCAATTTACGAAGAGCCAGAGGAACGGACTGGTTAATAATTTTGAAATAACCGCCACCCGCTAATTTTTTGAATTTCACGAGAGCGAAATCAGGCTCAATTCCGGTAGTATCACAATCCATTACCAAACCAATGGTTCCGGTTGGAGCGATCACGGTAACTTGTGCGTTTCTGTACCCGGATTCTTCTCCCAATATAACCGCTTTGTCAGAATCTTCCTGAGCAGCTTTCAAAAGATAAGAAGGGCAGTATGCAGGATCAATTCCGACAGGAGTGATTGTAAGTCCTTCGTAATCTTCGGAAGGAACATTGTACGCCGCTCTTTTATGATTTCTCAGAACTCTAAGCATATGCTTTTTGTTCTTTTCATAACCAGGGAATGGTCCCAACTCTTTTGCCATTTCCGCAGAAGTAGCGTAAGCGGTCATATGCATGATAGAAGTGATAGCACCGGTGATCGCCATAGCTTCCTTAGAATCATAAGGAATTCCCATGATCATCAATGCGGAACCTAGGTTTGCATATCCGAGTCCAAGAGTTCTGAACTTATAGGAAAGTTCTGCAATTTCTCTGGAAGGGAACTGAGCCATGGTCACGGAAATCTCGAGAATGATTGTCCAAAGGCGGCAAAGATAACGGAAACTTTCTACGTCGAAAACTAAGGTTTCCGGATCGATAAACTTCTGTAAGTTCGCAGAAGCCAGGTTACATGCGGTATTATCCAAGAACATGTATTCTGAACATGGATTGGAAGCGTTAATGTTTCCATCTTCTGGACAAGTATGCCATTCGTTGATGGTAGTATGATACTGGGTTCCCGGATCGGCAGAAGACCAAGCAGCAAAGGAAATTCTATCCCAAAGATCTCTTGCTCGGATCGTTTTTACAGGTTTAGCAGCTCTTTTTTCCTTCAGAGCTTTTTCTTTTTCCGTTCTATTATATAAATGCCAAGGAAGATCCTGCTCTACAGCATTCATGAACTCATTCGGAAGACGAACGGAGTTATTGCTGTTCTGTCCGGAAACAGTATTGTATGCTTCGGATTGCCAGTCGGTGGTTAATTCTTCGAACAGGATCTCTTTGTATCCTTGTCTCGCAAGATCGATCACCCTTTTGATATAATTATCAGGGATCAGGACTTTTTTTGCTTCTACGATGGTCTTTTTAAGAGCGGAGTTCTTTTTAGGTTCGAAACGATCCTCTCCCTCCATTTCGTAACAAGCTTTCATGATCGCATTCAAATGTCTGTTGTTCAGAATGGATCCAGTCACAAGAGAAGCTACTTTCTTCTCTTCTTCTACTTTCCAATCTACGAAACGATCGATATCCGGATGGTCCACATCCAAACATACCATCTTAGCAGCGCGACGAGTGGTTCCTCCGGACTTGATCGCACCGGCAGCACGGTCTCCGATCTTTAAGAAACTCATCAAACCGGAGCTTTTTCCTCCGCCAGAAAGAGATTCGTTTTCCGCTCTCAGGTTGGAGAAGTTGGTTCCTGTTCCGGAACCGTATTTGAATAGGCGAGCCTCACGGACCCAAAGATCCATGATACCGCCTTCATTGACTAGATCGTCATCTACACTTTGAATAAAACATGCATGAGGTTGTGGATGTTCGTATGCGGAAGAAGATTTTACCAATTTTCCACTGGTAGGATCCACATAGAAATGTCCTTGGGACTTGCCGTCGATCCCGTACGCCCAATGTAATCCGGTATTAAACCATTGAGGGGAGTTGGGAGCAGCCATTTGAGAAGCCAGCATGAAAGAGACTTCTTCATAGAAAGTTTTCGCACTTTCTTCGTCGGAAAAATAACCGTATTTATATCCCCAATAGGTCCAACAGCCCGCTAAACGGTGGAAAACTTCCTGTGCTGATCCCTCACCAACGAAACGATCTTCTGCTTTTAAAGAAGAAAGTTTTTCGGTGTCTGGTTCAGAGCGCTGTAACCATTCTGGAATGCCTTTTTCATCTACTTTTTTTAAGTATTTAGGCACTCCTTTACGTCTGAAATACTTCTGGGCAAGAATATCTACTGCAACTTGAGACCATTGGTCCGGAACAAGTATGTCCTTAGCTTCGAAAACGACAGAACCGTCTGGGTTAGAGATCTTAGAATTCCTTTTAACCCAAGTTAAGTCCTTGGAAAATCCCTTCTCAGGTGAAGTGAAATGTTTATTTAGCTTCATAGCATGCTCCTTATGAAACTCCGGCAAAATATAGTGCGTTTTTGGATTATGTCACGCTACTATAGCTTTCGCATTTTCAGGTAGCACTTTTCCAAAAGCTGTTCGGTTTTTGCCGGAAAAATTGTTTGTAGATCCGATCAGAAAATACCTATGTCTCGAAGATTTTTCATTGCCAGCCTGCCTCATTTCTAAAAACTGGATCCTGCTACCACGACACTCCCCTTTAGCTCAGTCGGTAGAGCAAGTGACTGTTAATCACTGGGTCGCAGGTTCGAGCCCTGCAGGGGGAGCCATCTTTTCCCTTCCTTCAAATCTTACCAAATTTCAGCAAATTTACGATCTTCATAATAGACCCTGTAGATCCACATTTGTTTAGTCTTTTAGATATAATTTACGTTATTTTTTAAAAAATGAACCATTGGACCTATGATATCATAGGGTAAAGTTCCCAAAATCGAGGGAATTTCAGTAGGTTATTGCCTCATCTGGTTGACTATTTTATGTAGAAGCTCCTACAAATTTACAGAGAATCCGAGAAAAAGACCGACTATTTCCTCCAAAAACGCCTTTTCTCTTACTGATTTCGCATAACAAAGGCGTTGTTAATCGAAATCAAGGGATACGGCCAAAAGTCTTTTATATAACAACCGATCGAATATAAAGAATCCTCTTATATAAGGGGTTAATAAGAATTTTTCCATTCATCATACCTAGATCCACTTTCATCCCAAACTCATTGCAGGTGCCTTAGAATCCTAGTATGTTCCTACATATGTCTTTTAGAAAAATAACCATACTTGTTTCAGCCCTTTTGATCTCAGGTATTTTACTTTTATTGCTGGTGCCTTCTTCTTCCAAGAATGCAGCCGTTTCTAATTCCGGAAAAAACGTTTTTTCCGAAGGCTTCTCCTCATTTTCGAACATTCTTAACCTAGGCTCATTATCATCTTCCAATGAAGAAGAAGGACTTATACCTGCTTCTCTTCTCAGAAATGAAACTCCTGACAATTTATATTGGATAGCAGTGGCAACTCCTAGAGATGCCGCTGAAACAAAAGCCCAACATGAACTCAGAGAAGATTGGGCGGCTCTTTACGGAAAGATCTACTCCAACAAAGCAACTCGTAAAGAGATAGATCAATATTATACGGCACAGATCAAGCTGCAAGAAGACCAATTGGAGCTATTGAAGATCATGGAGGATAGATATCCGGAACGTTTGAACGACGATTCGAGAAGAATGATCCTGGCAGGCAAAGAACTATATGCTAAAAAGCTAAAAAATGTAAAAGATGAATATGAAAAACACATAAACCAAAAATAGATTTGGAGAGAATTATGAATTATCGGTCAATACGAAGATCCGTATTCGGCTTCGTAGTATGTACGATGTTTTTCGCAGGAAGTGCATCCGTGTTTGCGGATCCTTATTGGGGAACATTCAAGAAGGATAGCTGCACGTCGATTTTCCCAGGCAAACGTCAGTATTCTGCCATCCTTTACGGGATCCCTTCGGGCCAAAGTTGGGAGACTACCTGCGCTAATATGGGAGCAACCATTAACGGCCAAGTATTTACAAAGCCTAGTCGTTGTAAAAACACTGGTTTAAATATGTGGGGAGAATTCGATCTAATCGATGACTCCTGCGAGGCGAACTGGTCGGCAACAGACGATGGCGGAGGTTATAACTGGACTCATAAAAATGACGGTTGCCAAACTTCCGGAACCTATGCGGGCAAAAGAAAATATTCTTCACGTATCTGGAACGTAGTAGGTATTACTTGGGAAGAAGCATGTGCTAAATTGCCTCTTACTATTGCAGGTAAAACTTATACAACTCCAACTCGTTGTGTGAATACCGGAACCACAGGTATGTGGGGAGAATGGTATGTTGCAGATTCCAGTTGTGAGTCCGCTCCTAAAGCTTACGCAAGAGGTACTCAGGATTCTCTCAAAAGAACAGGAACTCTTTCTGGTTATGCGGATCTTCATACTCACCCAATGGCTCACCTAGGTTTTGGAGGAGTGATCTTCCATGGAGCTCCTTATGGAGAACCAGCAACTGCACTAGCGGATTGCCCGAGTATGTCTAACGAAGGGCATTCTGCAGGACACTCCAGAGTAGAAGCAATCGTACAAGACGATATTATCGGAGCTCTACTTTCTACTGCAAAACATGATAATAGAGGATACGCAAGTTTCCCTTATTGGCCGGCGAACAATAGCTACACTCACCAAACAATGTATTATGAGTGGGTCAAACGCGCCTACGAAGGTGGCCTCAGAACTATGGTCGTGCTTGCGGTTAACGGTGATTATATGTTCGGAGCAACGGACAATGGTCTTCCGGATATTATCAAAGGGATCGCAATTGCAACAGATCCAATTTACGATCTAAACGACATGAACACCTTACGTCGTCAAACCCAAGCAGTATATGATATGCAGACTTGGATTGATCAGAAAAGCGGCGGTGCAGGTCTTGGATGGTTCCGTATCGTAAAAACTCCTGCAGAAGCTCAAAGTGTAATAGCGGCGGGTAAACTCGCAGTTGTCTTAGGTGCAGAAGTAGACTATCTAGTAGATTGTACTACAACCACTTGTACTGACTCAATGATCACACAAGGTGTTCAGGAAATGTATGACGCAGGTTTACGTTATATCTTCCCGATCCACTTGAAAACCAACGGATTCGGCGGTGCAGGTCTTTACAATATCCTAGGAAGTGGAACCAAGTATGACTGTAAACACTACGGACAAGATTGTAACGTTGCTGGCTTAACTTCTTACGGACCTAAGATCATGAAAGCCCTTATGAAAAAAGGGATGATCATAGACGTGGGGCATATGTCCGCAAGATCTTTGGATGGAGCACTAACATACGCTGAACAGCAAGCATATCCAGGTATCGTAACAGGTCACACCGGAGTATATGATATGGCGAATAAAGGAAATCGTCATGAGGCAAACCCAACAGGTGCAGCACTCAAACGTATCATTGCCTTAGGTGGAATGATCGGACTCATCCCAGGACAAGGAAATCTGGACGAGGTAGGGGAATGGAGACAAAACTCTGACGGATCCTATATCTCCCACGCTTGTGGAGGAACCACTCAAACATTCGCACAATCCTATCAGTATCTTAGAAATCTGATCGGAGACCAAGCTTATGACGGAAGAATTACTGTCGGAACAGACTTTAACGGATTTGCCCATATGCCTGGACCTCGTTACGGAACCCGCGCATGCCCAGGAGGAGTATCTACGATCGCTCAGCCTGATTCGGCTAAAGTAGGGTATCCTTTTGCACCGGATGCTTCCATTAGAAAAGCTGCAACTCTTTCAGCTCTTCCTTCTCTTGGAAAATATACTTTCGGGAACAGGACATTCGACTTTAATACGGAAGGAGCAGCTCATATAGGGCTTATGCCGGACTTCTTTGAAGATTTGAGACAGCAAGGCTTAAAACGTTCCGATCTGGAACCGGTTTATCGCTCTGCCGACTTCTTCACTACTATGTGGCAGAATGCAGTCACAAGAGGTGCGAGCATCCAATAAAGAAATCTAAAACGAAATAGATTTTTTACAGCCTGCCAAACCCTGCGGGCTTTTTTTTATCCTAACATTTCTTTTAGAATATTATATCTAGATCTGGATAAAGCAACTTCTGCGGAATCGCCTAGAAGAACTTTAAAATGGTTTCCTTTTCCATGTAGTATCTTCTTCACTTCGGAAAGATTGATTATAAAAGATCTATGAGAGCGGAAAAAATCGGAATTAAGTTCGGAAAGAACCGACTCCATCGTTTTGCGTATTATTTCCTTTCGTCCAGACTTGAGATGGATCTCGGTAAAATTACCGGAAGCTTCTAAGTATAGAATGTCCTGGAATCGGATCACTTCTATCATTCCGTCTTTTTTTAGAGAGATACTATTTTTACGTATAGAATCCGCTTTGGATGCGGACGCAGACTTCATACGATCAATTGCTGCGATAAATCTTTCTCTTGTGAATGGTTTTGCCACAAAATCCAAAACACCGAAATCAAATGCGCTTACTGCGTTTTGTTTATCCGAAGAGATAACAATCGTATAGAAGGAATCTTTTTCAGGCAACTTTAGTATCTCGTAGCCTGATTGTCCTTTTAGATTGATATCCAAAAGAAGAAGGTCGATAGGGTTTTCACGAATACTATAAAGTGCAGGAGTCAGTTCGTCGAAGGTTTTGAGAGATACTAGACTTTTTCCGAATGCCTCTCTGCAATAATGCTGGATGGTCCTTGCCATCAGTTTGTCGTCTTCGACTAAAACAGCTCTCACCATGCTTAGCGATTTCTGTAAAAAATTCTCAAAAGGTCAATCTGAAATTTTGGTTCTGGCAAATAGAACAGTGAAGGTCGCTCCTTGCCCAGGTTTACTTTCCAAGCTGATCTTTGCACCGAGTAGTTCTACCAATCTATGAACTGCATAAAGCCCCACACCGCTAGAAGGTTCGTTACCGGTAGGCTTCGCGGATAGACGAGTGAACCTGGAGAATAAAAGTTTTTTATCTTCGTCTGTGAATCCTTTTCCTTCATCTCTGATCTGGATCTGGACAAAGTCTCCATTGTCTTTTATCAATTTGGATTGAATGAATATGGAACCGCCTATAGGAGAATATTTTACCGCATTTGAAACCAAATTGTCTAAAATACTTGCGACCGCTTTTCTATCGGAACGGATCTTTAGGTCTTCTTTTTCAAATTGAGTATGAAATTGGATACGTTTTAAAGAAGCCTGGTAATCGAAGTTCTGGATGGTAGATCTAATATAAGAATTGATATTCAAAATATTATAATCTATTTTTATATTTTCAAAACCGGAAGCTGCAATTCCGACTAGATCGTCGATATGCCCCAAAATTTTTCGGGAAGAACTTTCAATATCGGTTAGGATCTCCTTCTTCTCCTTATCCGAGAACGATTTTAGGTTTTTACGAAGGATCGTGCTAATACTCATGATCCCTGAAAGTGGACTTTTCAGGTCGTGAACTGCAATACTGATCATATCACTCTTATTGGTATCTTCTTCTTTTAACCTTTCGTTCAAACGGATGATCCTCTGGGTTTTGAGATAAGTATTCGCCAAAGTTAAGAAAGAAACACGATCGAAAATTAAGATCAGAAACAGAGTCACCAAAGGGTTTTGCAAAAGTACCGGTTCTCTATTTCCGCTATAATAAATAAAACTGTATAGGATCGTATAATTGATCGCGTAGATAAAATACTTAGTATGGTCCGGAAATCTAAACATGATCGCAACGCTAAACATAGCAGTGGAGAAAAGTGAAATTTCCGGAAGTCGAGGAAATACCACAACTGTGATACAGGTTCCGGTTAAGGAAAGAAGAAGGACCCCAATCCTACAAAGTAATTTGATCCGATCCAGACCCGCTCTATGCAAACGACCCGAATTCAAAAGAACATTCATCGTCAAAAAAACGGCATAAAATACCAGATCGAATAGAACGAATGAATTGTCCTTTGCGTCCGAAAATGCATCCACGATATCATAAAATGCAAAAGGAAGAATGATGATAGGCAGGATCAGATAAACATATCTGAGTACGATTAAAATTTCTAAGTAAGCGTTTCGAGTAAATACGGGAGCAAAATTTACGGAAGAAAGTATCTTCGCCTTTCTATATTGTCTAAGTGCAAAACGATAATTGAGTCCGAAAAAAAATCGAAATAGCGCCCACATATTCCCAGATTTGTCCCTTTCCCTTTTAAAAAACTCCCTTTTTTGCCCAATCATTCGATTTAGGAAAACTAGTGAAAAAACTTTGTCAAAAAGATGAACAAGAAAAGCCATACATTCCAGAAAAAAGAATGAACTTATCCCCAAGAATACAAGCAATTATCATAGAACTGCGCGTTCTAGTTTATAATTTTATGACTTAAGTACCGATTTTACTTCTTCTTTTTAGCTTCAAAAATACTAGAGCATGTTTTCAAATATTTATAACATTTTTCTAATAAATAATTACAAAGAATTTGCATAACGGAGCGAAATGTAATATACTGTTCGGCCGATGCCATCTAAGAAAAACGCATTACTGATCTCTTCTGCTTTTATTGTAGTTGTTCTTATTTTTATTTTCACTAGAAGCCAGGCCGGAGCCACTCAATCCTCTTCCAAGAATGTTTTTTCGGAAGGGCTCTCTATTTTCTCTGGATTTATCAAATTGGGAACTTCTTCTTCTCCCTATAACGAAGATAACGCAGTTGTATCCGCATCCCTTTTAAAAAGTGAGACTCCTGATAATCTATATTGGGTTGCAGTTGCTACTCCCCAAGATGCGGGAGAAAAAAAAGCTCAGGAAGAACTCCTGGAACATTGGGCAACATTGTATGGAAAGATCTACTCCAACAAAGCTACCCGCAAAGAGATCGATGAATATTATACCTCTCAGATAAAGCTCCAAGAGGACCAACTAGAACTATTGCGCTTAATGGAAGAAAGATATCCAGAGCGCCTTGATGACGAAAAACGCAGAATGATCTTAGCCGGCAAAGAACTGTACGGCAAAAAGCTGAAAAACGTAACCGAAGAATACAAAAAACATACAAACTAGTAAGTAGGGAGAGAAACGTATGAAAACTCGGCTTTTACGAGGTCCTGCGTTAGGCGTCGTGTTCCTGGCTGTTTTTGTCACGAGTACGTCCATTTTCGGTGATCCATATTGGGGAACATTTAAGAAGGATGGTTGCACCGCAATTTTTCCTGGGAAGCGTCAATATTCAGCAATCCTTTACGGGATCCCGTCCGGCCAGAGTTGGGAAACAACCTGCGCAAATATGGGAGCAACCATCAACGGCCAAGTATTTACTAAGCCAAGCCGTTGTAAAAACACAGGATTCAATATGTGGGGAGAATTCGATCTGGTCGATGATTCTTGCGAAGCGAACTGGGCTGCACCGGACGAAGGCGGGATCTATAATTACACTCATAAGAATGACGGTTGTCAATCCTCTGGGACTTATGCAGGTAAAAGAAAGTATTCTTCACGTTTATGGAATATAGTAGGTGTTACCTGGGAAGAAGCCTGTGCCAAAATGCCGATTACTATCGCGGGAAAAACCTATACAACTCCTCATCGATGTGTGAACACAGGCGGTGCAACAGGAATGTGGGGAGAATGGTATGTCGCAGATTCTAGTTGTGAAACCGCTCCACAAGCTTACACCAGAGGAGCTAACGATTCTCTTAAAAGAACCGGCACTCTTTCAGGTTATGTAGATCTTCATACTCACCCGATGGCTCATTTAGGTTTTGGTGGAGTTATCTTTCATGGTTCTCCATTCGGGGCACCTGCAACTGCATTAGCTGATTGTCCTAGCGTTTCCGACGAGGGACATTCTGCAGGACACTCTAGGGTAGAAGCAATCGTACAAGACGATGTTATCGGAGCCTTATTAGGAACCGTTCGCCACGATAACCGAGGCTATAGCAGCTTTCCTTATTGGCCTGCTAACAATAGCTACACTCACCAAACTATGTATTATGAATGGATCAAACGCGCATATGAAGGCGGGATGAGAGCCATGGTAGTACTCGCTGTAAATGGTGACTATATGTTCGGAGCAACGGATAACGGACTTCCAGACATCATCAAAGGAATAGCGATCGCTACCGATCCTGTCTATGACCTGAACGATATGAACACTTTACGCCGCCAGACTCAGGCAGTGTATGATATGCAAGCTTGGATCGACGAACAAAGCGGCGGTCCTGGACAAGGCTGGTTCCGTATCGTTAAAACTCCTGCAGAAGCGCAGAGTGTAATTTCTGGCGGTAAACTTGCAGTGGTCTTAGGCGCGGAAGTGGACTATCTGGTAGATTGTACCGGAAGCAACTGTAACGATTCTATGATCACACAAGGCGTTCAGGAACTATATGACCTGGGACTACGTTATGTGTTCCCGATCCACTTAAAAACCAACGGATTCGGTGGGGCAGGTCTCTATAATATCCTGGGAAGTGGAACCAAGTATGATTGTAAACATTACGGACAGGATTGTAACACTGCTGGTCTAACCACTTACGGACAGAAGGTACTTAGAGAGTTGATGAAAAAAGGAATGATCATCGACGTGGGTCATATGTCCGCAAAATCTTTGGACGGAGCTCTTACATTTGCTGAGCAACAGTCTTATCCAGGTATCGTAACAGGTCACACCGGTGTATATGATATGGCGAATAAAGGAAATCGTCATGAGGCAAACCCAACAGGTGCAGCTCTCAAACGTATCAGCACCTTAGGTGGAATGATCGGGCTTATCACAGGCCAAGGAAATCTGGAAGAGATAGGTGAGTGGAGACAAAATAGCGACGGTTCTTATATCGCACATGCTTGCGGCGGAACTAGTCAAACATTCGCCCAATCTTACCAATATCTCAAAACTCTAATAGGTGATCCTGCTTACGATGGAAGGATCGCTGTCGGAACAGATTTTAACGGATTTGCCCATATGCCTGGACCTCGTTATGGAACCCGTGCTTGTCCTGGAGGAACCTCAGTCATTGCACAACCAGAAGCTTCTAAAGTAGGTTATCCTTTCTCTCCGGATTCTTCCATTCGATTAGCGGCAACTCTTGCGGCGAATCCTTCTCTTGGAAAATACTCCTTCGGGAACAGGACATTCGACTTCAATACGGAAGGTGCATCCCATATAGGGCTCATGCCTGACTTCTTTGAAGACCTAAGACAACAGGGACTCAAACGTTCCGATCTGGAACCGGTCTATAGATCCGCAGACTTCTTCACTACGATGTGGCAGAACGCGGTAAATAGAAGCGGAAGTATCCAGTAACTTAAGCTAAGGCCCGCTGCACAGCGGGCCTTTTTCTATCCTCAAGCCCCAAAGAAAAAGTTTGGTCTTTGGAACGAAAAGAGAAGAATAGGTTCTAAGATAAAAAGAGCTTATTTTCTATGAGGCTTTTATTGTACCCAAAGACCCTAATTCCTTCCTTATTCCTTTTACTTACTGTAGCCTGCTCCAACGGAGACACAGATTCCACGGACGATACTGCAGCGAGCCTATTATACTCTGCTTATGGAGCCAGTTTTACTCCCGTGCCTACCGGTGGATGTGCGGATTCAGCAGTTCCATCTATCGTTACGGGAGGATCCAACACATTCTCCGGTGCTAGCTATTATTATTATTTCTATTCTTTTACAGGAAACGGCGCAACAAATACCTTCAATGTTAGTTTTACTAGCGGAGAAGCAGACCTTTGGATCGGTACGGAGAATGCAGTGCTCATCCCAACGGATTTCAGTCAGGTAGAAGTTAGAAGTGAAAATATCGGGACCGAATCCCATTCCGGAGTAAGTACTGCAAGCGGTTCCACTCGTTGTTTGGTCATCCCCGTCACGGATGCGGGAACCATCACGTTATCAGTGCAGTGAATTCACGACCATAGTTTAATAAATAATTGACAATCGCTTCTCCGGCCTTATCTTTCCGTTTCCAGGTCCATTAAGGAGCAAAACGGATGTCAACAAGCGAACCACTAAGTATAGTCGGTATCATTAAAAACAGCATTGAGTTAGGGTTAAAAAACTTCGTACCCCTATTCGTTGCTTTTATTCTTTGGTTAGTAACAGTATGGATACCATACTTGAACGTAGGAACATCGATCGGACTATTTTTTCTAATCCCGATCAAGATCGGAAGAGGAGAATCTTTTTCACCTACGGATATCTTTAACAAAGAAAATAGGAAATACATTGGTGAATTCTTTCTTACCACTGGCTTTGTGATTTTAGGGTTTTATGCGGGAGTACTTTTCTTTGTTATTCCTGCATTCGTTATCGCAGTAGCATGGGGCCAAGCAACTTATCTATTATTCGATAAGGGATATGATCCGATCCAAGCGATCAAAAAGAGTAATGAGATCACCTATGGTAAAAAATGGATTATATTCTTAGGCTCAGTAGCATTAGTACTTAGTATTGCAATTGGAACTTTCATTCTTGGATATATTGCAGGTCTGATCAGCCAATATTTAACTTACCTAATATTCTTTGTGATCTATGTGACCTTCTTTCCGATCGTTATCTCGTCTAACGGATATATTTATAATACGCTGGCTAAAGAAGCAGGATTATAATTCTAACAAAAAAGGCGCCGGATGGGCGCCTTTTTTTCGATCTTGTATAAGTTCTAATTTATTTAAAACAACTCGTCATCGTCGTTAGGCGGAGTTGCCGCTCTAGAAGAAGTTTCCGACTTAGGACTTGCGGTCTTTTTCTGAGTTTCTCCGCTTCCTGATTTGGAAAGATATTCTATTTTTCCTTCCGCTTCTGCGAGAATGGATTGGCAAAGGATCTTAAGTTCCATCCCTCTTTCATAGGATTTGATTGACTCTTCTAAGGTCAATTGGCCTCTTTCCAAGTTTTCTGCGATCTGTTCCAATTCGGTTAAGGCCTGTTCAAAACTGATTTCTGTCTTTTTACTCATTGTATTTCACCTTGGTAAGAAACCCGAATCCTACCTTCCGCTAATATGACCTCTAGTTCTTCTTCTTTCTCCAATTGAGCCGGAGATGTAACGACTTTTTTTCCTTTCTTGCGGACCACAGAATATCCTCTTTTCAAGGTTCCCAAAGGAGAAAATCCTTCCAGTTTTCCAGAGAGAAGTTGGAACTCCTTCTTCTTTCTTTCCAACTGGGATTTAAAAGAAGTTATAAGTCCATTCGATACGGGACTGAATTTATTCTGGGCACTCATCAGATAGTTTTTGCCCAATAGATGGATCCTGGAATTGATCTCGTCGAGTTGCAAAATTCGATCATTCAACATGGATCTAGGATCTAAAAATGCTTTTTTATTCGTAAGGATCCTAAGCCTTTCTTTCAAATTGCTCGCCTGGTTTTTTAAAGCGGTCTTGAGCCGGACTTCAAATTCTATAAGTCCCGATTCTACAAGTTCCATTTCGGGCACCGCCATTTCTGCGGCAGCAGTTGGAGTAGGAGCAAAATGGTCCGCTGCCAGATCTGAAAGAACAGAATCTATCTGGTGGCCCACTGCGGAAATGATTGGAACTCTACTTTCTGCGAATGCAAGGACCACTTTTTCGTCATTGAAGGCCATTAGGTCTTCTGTACTTCCCCCACCTCTGCCTGCAATGATCAGATCCACATCCCATTTCGGATCATTCAATTGCTTGATTGCGGAAATAATAGACTCAGGCGCTCCATCTCCCTGTACTAAACAAGGAGAGATCAAAATATCTATATTAGGAAATCTTTGCTTAGAGATCCGGATAATATCTTCAATCGCCGCTCCTGTAGGGGAAGTGGCCACTCCGATCCTCCAAGGGAAAGCAGGTAGCTTACGTTTTCTCTCCGGATCGAATACACCTTGGGCAGCAAGTTTTCTTTTTAATTCTTCTATTTGGAGTAGAAGGTCTCCTTGTCCCAACTCTTCTATTTTAGAAATGTTTAAATTATACTGTCCCCTAGGTTCATAAACAGAGATCGCACCGAATGCTTTTATCTCCATTCCGTTTTCAAGAGGTTTTCCCTTATACCTTCCATTGCTATAGGAGAAAAAAGTACAGGCAATAAGTGACTTTGGATCTTTTAGATTAAAGTAAATATGGCCCTGGTGGGACTTGGAATAATTGGAGATCTCTCCTTGTATCCAGATATTTCGAAGAATATCCGGACCGGTCAGAAGTTGTTTAACGATAGAATTGATCTCGGAAACTGAATATGTTTTTGTTTCTTCCATCAAAAATTAACTGGCGAAAAAGTCTTTTCTGTACAATTTCCAGAAGTCCCAAAGGATCACAACCATTGTGACTGCAACTGGTCCTAAAACCAATCCCATGATCCCGAATTCTTGGATCCCTCCGATCAAAGACAAGAAGATCAACAGAGGATGGATCCTAAGCTTTTTATCCAACATCTTCGGTTTTACTACATTCTCTAAAACGATATACAAGGTCAGACCCATTACCATAAACAAACTGGCGCCAATGATATTATTCTCGATGAACATCAAATAAAGTCCAATCGGCAACCAAACCACTGAAGTTCCAATCACAGGGATCAAAGAGAAGAATGCAGCAAGACTCGCGTATAAGAACGGGTTGGAAATTTTTGCGAATAAAAGAAGAATATAAACAGCAGCCCCCTGCATAATGGAAACAATTAGATTTCCTTTAAATACAGTCTGAACCGCGGCGGCAACCTTTCTACCAACTTGTTCTTCCACCTCGGTGGAGAAGGGGAGATTGTCCAAAATGAACCTTTCTATCTTTCTTCCGTCTTGGTAAAAAAAGAACAAAAGTAAAAGTGAGAAGAAGAGATTCATGATAATCCCGGCTGGAAGATCGATAGAACCTAGAATAAAAGAAGAAGCATTACTCAAAACTGCGTACAAGCTATCCAAGTTTAGGATATCTATATAATTCTTAGCAAAGTCCCCGTAAATTTCAGGAAGTTTTACCCAAAAGAATGGATTATCCGTAAATAGATCCGTAAGAATATTCAAACTCATGATCGTATCTATGATCTTATCTTCCGAAAGAGAGATCCTGATCTTGAATAGAATGGAAAGAGATTCTTCGATCAGAGTGCGGATCATAAAATAAGAAGGCAAAATTACGATCATACAAACAGAACCGATCATGATCCATGGGGCCACTGGCTCGAATCTGGGGCCGACCAATCTTCTCAATTGTTTGTATTGTTTACGTGTAGCTAAGTATAAGATCAAAGCGACAAGTGCGGAATAGAAATAAGGCCTTAAAACTACGAATAATAAAAGTCCCGTCCCGATGCAGAATATGCCTAGGATCAGGTTAAAAAGTTTTCGGTTGGTTTCCTGTCCTTCTTTGGGGGACATCAAAATCCTCGGTTCGCAGTTTTCTGGAATAATTTTACGATACTTCCTTTTTCTTCGGAATGGATGGTGATCGCGAGTATCTTATGCCTAAGAACGTCCACCAAATACAGACTTTTCTCCTCAGATTTTTGACTCTGTAAAATTTTATGACCGAAACTGGAGATCAAATATTCGTAATATCTCTCCATCGTGGTTTTTGGAAGAGAAGTTTTAAAAACTACAACCGCTTCCTTATTATCCAGCAAACGATCCGCTTTCAATTCGGTAAAAAACAATACCTCAGAATCATCCGGAACAAAATTGCTCGGAATGGAAGAAGGTGCCTTATATGGTTTTTCAACTATGGTGAGTTGGTTATGCCTGAAAATTTTAGGTCTGTCCTTGACCTTTTTGGTTTTTACAGGGTCAGGGTTCATCAAATCGGGTAATTTGGGTTCTTGAGAAAAAAGAGAAAAATTCCCGATCAGTAAAAATACTAGAACCAAACCGAGGACTTGCGAGAAACTGCGGCCTTCCACGAAATTTAGTTGAATCTAACGCTTCCCCCTTGACAATCCTTTTCTAGATGCAATTCGCCGGATTCGATTTTTATATCCAAACTCTATTGGATTGGGTATCCGGTCTGCCCAGTGCTCTGGTCTGGTTTTTTTTCGCCTTTTCCAATTTTACCGAAAACGTTTTTCCTCCTTGGCCGGGTGATACAGTCACTGCATTCGGAGGATTTTTACTAGCAAGAGGCGCCTTAAGTTTTTGGGAATTGGTCTCAAGCACCTTAGTTGGAAATCTTGCAGGCGCCTGGGTAATGTATGCATTCGGCCATAAACTATTAGATTGGCTGAAGAATAGAAACTTCCCATTCAAATCGGAACTGTACAACGAAGAAGCCATAGAAAAAACCTTGGCTTGGTTTTCTAGGAATGGAGTCGTAGTAGTGCTCTTTTCCAGATTCTCCGCAGGGATACGATTCTTCGTTTCCATAGTAGCGGGAATGGTGGATATGAGACCTTTGCTGTTCTTCTCAGTATTCACTTTAGCGGTCAGTATCTGGTGTGGCATACTGATCTATGGTGGATTTTATTTAGGATCTCACTGGGAAAAGGTCCTGGAATTTTTAGCTCTGTATAACAAAATTTTTACGGGCTTCTTCGTGACCGCAGTTCTTGGATTTATAATCTACAAAAAGTTTTTTGAAAGAAAGAAGGAAGCCTAGGCTTCCAAAACTTCTTTTAACGTTTTTACAAATTTTTTATGAATAGGCTCGGTTTCTTTAGGAAGTTCTAATTTTTTTGCGAGTTCCAAGAGAATATTCGGTTCTATCACTTTTCCTTCGAACCATTGTCCCGCCATATCTCCCGAAATTTTGAGAACAGAAGAAAGATCTAAAATTTCTTTTTCTACCATCACAAGCGCAAAACCCAAGGCTCCATCTGTAGGAATGTAAGGCGCAATTCCTTCCGTCTTCCAAGGATCTAAGCCAGTAGGAAGAGCACTTCTCACATTCCATTTCATTTCATCTGAAGGAGGGCCAAGTTCCGTTTTGTTAATAAGCACCAACTGTACCGGATTGATATCTCCGTGGATCCTGCGATTTTCTTCCGCAAGTTCTCGGATGAGTTTTGCATTATCTCTAGTAATCGCATCTCTTCCTAAAAAGTTCAATTTATAGAGATAATCTTCCAGTTCTTTCCCTTGTAAGGCGCCGGTCAGAATGAACTGGTATAGAATGAAGATCAGATAATCGCTTTCTGTATTGTCCCCAAGTAAGATCTCCTTGGAGTTAGTAGGCAAATAAATCCGATCTCTCAAAAGAATCGTGAGTTTGTATGCTAATTGATCGAATAAACTTTGAAAAGAAGAACCGGCAAATTTACGAACCCTCTCCAGGGCACCCCAAAGACCTTCCGTCAAAAATCTGGTAGGATGAGAAAGAGTGTCCCAAAACTTATCCACCATTCCTTTCAAGGTACCTTCCAGATACTTTAAGTGCAGCGATTCCGTTTTGACGCCCTGGGTCCTGAATGTAGAAAGTAGGGTCCTTCTGAAAAAATGCGGACTCGCAGAAATAAAACAAAGTGGAGAATCCGACGTAGCCTCTCTCAATTCTTTGAATAAGGTAGGCATTCCAGGCAAAGGTAACTTCTGTTCAGGTGTTTCGAATAATGTAGAAATTTTTCCCTTATTTGAATGTATATCCGTGGCCAGGTAAGTCTGGTCGATATCGGAAGTAGTTACGATCCCTGTATATTCTTCCGCTAAAATGCGTAAGGCTCCCATTCCGATCAAGCTTTGGGAAACTAACTCGTGTTTACCGGGAGTGTTTAAATAGGCCAGGTCTTTTCCGAACTGTCTGTAAGAATCCGGTTTTAGAAAATGAATATGAAATACATAATTTCCGGGAGCCAAAGGAAAGGTAAACTCATGGAAAAAAAATCCACTTTCGTCCCCTCTGATCTCAGGAGAACGATGTAAAACTTTACCGGACCCATCCACAATTTCCGCTACAAGGATAGGCTTACGCACTGACTCGAGTCCGTAGTCTAAAAATGGAGTGATCTCTTTCTCTTGTCCTTGGAAAAGCCCTGTGAGAAGGTCCCATTTTTTAGGATCCGTCATTTCTTCGCTGACGGAAATATCCACTACTTGGCCTCGGATATAGTAACGGTTTTCTCTTCCGAGAGTTCCTCCGCAAATTGCGGCCCTACGTTTTTCCGTATTCTTGGAAATTTTGCGTTCAGTTTCTTCCGTCACAATCTTGCAGGATTCCTTTTTAACATTTCGGGAAAGGAAAACTCTACCATGGGGGTTCTAAAGGGAAAGCAAAAATCCAATTTCTTTGTTTTCGAGAGAAAAGGTCCGCCTAGGATGGTCTCAGGATGGCGAGAGGGAAACATTCGGATCAAAACCGGAAAGGTCCCAAGTCGATTTATATCCGTAAAATGAGATATGAAGAGGCATATCGGCTCTTAGACCGGGAAATCCAAGCTGCATTCATGAAGGGAGACACCCTGGTAGAAGTGGTGCACGGGATAGGCGAGGGAGTTTTGAAAAAAATGACCGAGGATTATATCCGAGAACATTCCTTTCTAAAAATTTTAGAAGACGGGGGTCTTCATCACGGAAATAATCCGGGTTCCACACTTGTGGAGATCATGGGCCCATCCTCTGAAGATCTAAAAAAGTACTTAAAATAATGGGAACTACAAGACCTAAAATCCAAATCCTGGACGTAACTCTCAGAGATGGAGAGCAGACCAGAGGTGTAAGTTTCTCCGCTTCCGAAAAATTAAATATCGCAAAATTTTTATTACAAAATCTGAAAGTAGATAGAGTGGAGATCGCATCCGCTCGGGTCTCTCAGGGAGAATTGGAAAGTGTCAGAGGCATCATGTCTTGGGCCGCTTCCGAAGGTTTGGAAAAACGGATCGAAATCCTGGGATTCGTAGATTCTCACAAAAGTGTGGATTGGATCCTGGCTTCCGGTGCAAAAACCTTAAATCTACTCACAAAAGGTTCTCTTAAACATCTAGAGGGACAGCTTAAAAAAACTCCAAAAGAACATTTCGAAGAAGTATCCGAAACAATTCACTATGCTAAGAAGAATGGCCTGGAAGTGAATGTTTATCTGGAAGACTGGTCCAACGGATATCTAAATAGCAAAGACTACGTTTTGGATTTTGTATCACATCTTTCCAAAGAACCGTTAGGCAAAATTTTTCTCCCGGACACATTGGGAGTTCTTTCTCCTGACGAAACATTTTCAGGGATTTCTCTTCTCACCCAAAAACATCCGGATCTGCATTTCGAATTTCACGGGCATAACGATTACGATCTTTCCGTAGCAAACTGTTTATTTGCAGTTAAGGCAGGAGTAAAAGGTGTACATGTTAGTGTAAACGGCTTAGGAGAAAGAGCCGGAAATTCTCCTTTAGAAGCAGTGATCACTGCATTACATGATAAAGCAGGTGTTCTCACCGATGTGGACGAAAAATCAATTTCAGAAGCAAGCCGACTGGTAGAAGTTTTCAGTGGGAAAAGGATCTCTGCCAATCGTCCAGTAGTTGGAGAAGATGTATTCACCCAAACCGCTGGAGTACACGCAGACGGAGACAAAAAAGGGAATTTATACGCAAATCCGATCCTGCCCGAACGTTTCGGTAGAAAGAGAAGTTACGCCTTAGGCAAACTCGCAGGAAAAGCGAGTATCTCCGAAAACCTAAAACAACTTGGACTTGTACTTTCTCCGGAGGTCGAAAAAAAGGTTTTGGAAAAAGTAATCGAGCTTGGGGACCAAAACAAAAATATCACGCCGGAAGATCTTCCATTTATCATCGCAGACGTTTCCGGAAATTCCAGCGTCCAGGCGATCAAGATCCTAGGATGTAAGATCAACTCAGGAATTGGAATTCGCCCAAAAGCAATCGTAGAATTAGAACTTCATGGTAAAAAATATTCGGAGGAAGGAGAAGGAGACGGAGGTTACGACGCATTCATGTCCGCACTGACTAGCATCGCTTCCAAAGCAGGTCTTTCTATCCCAAGACTAGTCGACTATGAGGTTCGTATTCCTCCCGGCGGAAAGACGGATGCACTCGTGGAAACAATGATTACCTGGAACAAGGCTCAGGAAAATCATGAAGAAGAAAATTTCAAGACCATGGGGATCCATTGCGACCAAACAGTAGCTGCAGTATTAGCTACCGAAAAAATGCTGAACTTAATTCTTCCTACATGGCAAACTTAAAACTGATGATCGTAGGTCTGGGCAATCCTGGCCAAAAATACGAAAAAAACCGGCATAATATTGGCTTTCTGGTCTTGGACAATCTTGCCAAAGACTGGGGAGTGGATTTAAACCATTCTTCAAAAGAAGAAAAAGGGAAAATAGATAAAGACGGAGTTTCCTACTATTTTCTGAAACCACTCGAATACATGAATCTTTCTGGAAGAGCGGTCTCGGAACTCTCGCGTAAAAATGGGATCCCTCCCGAAAACATTTTAGTCATTCATGACGAAGTGGACTTTCCATTCTCCAAACTCAAATTCAAACAAAGTGGTGGAAACGGCGGTCATAACGGGATCAAGGATATCTCTGAAAAACTAGGCACGCCCGATTTTTTCCGTCTCAGATTTGGAGTAGGAAAACCGGGAGATAGCGCACTCACAGCAGGACATGTTCTATCCAATTTTAACCAGGAAGAAATGAGCAAATTGCCCGAATTATTCGACCAGGCAAAACAAAAAATCCAAGATTGGGTCCGGGAAAGACAGATCATTTTTTCGAAAGCCTCCGATAAATAAACTATCCCGGACAGGTAAACTCTCCGGGGATTTTTATCCGGAGAAACCTGTGAGCGAATACGCGGTCAAACTTCCCAAATTTCCTTCCGAAATCCTGAATTCTGCCGCTTCCCGTTTTTATGAATATCTGAGAGTGGAAAAAAATTATTCACAAAACACTCTCAACGCTTATCTACTCGATCTGAAATCATTCTTTGAATTCTGCCTACAAGAACAGATAGAAATTTACCAATTAGAATCTGTGGATGTTCGTTCTTACTTCGCATTCCTTTCCAAAAACCAAGGTTTGGATAGAAGGACCCAGAGCCGAAAACTCTCCAGCCTTAGGACATTCTACAAAGTATTATTAAAAGATAATTTGGTTCCTGGAAACCCGATCCTTTCCGTTAACTTTCCTAAAACCAGAAAACAAGTCCCTAAAAACTTCCGAATTGAAGAAACAGAAAGTATTTTAGATTACGAATACGAAAACGAGAACGCATCCGAAATTTTAAACATTAGAGATAAAGCGATCTTAGAAGTATTATATTCTTCTGGTCTCAGGGTCTTCGAGTTAGTAGACGCGACCCTAGTACAATTGTCTGCAGATCATTCTATCTTAAAAGTAATGGGTAAAAGAAGAAAGGAAAGATACGTATATTTAGGAAAAGAAGCCATCCAAAGTTTAAATGAATACTTGGATGTGCGTCCTAGATTCCGTCCCAGATCCGATGAAATTTTTCTGAACCAAAAGGGAAATAAACTGACGACCAGAGGGGTTCGTTATATTTTGAACGAGAGAAGGAAACGAATGGGATGGGACAAACCCATTACCCCCCATAAATTCCGTCATACGTTCGCAACGGACTTACTCGATGCCGGCGCGGATATCCGTGCAGTCCAAGAGCTTTTGGGGCATTCCTCTCTATCCACCACCCAGGTTTACCTGAGCGTGAGTAAGGAAAAGATCAAAGAGGTCTACCGAAAGGCTCACCCACATGCAAGACTCGATAAATCCAAATAAAATACATGCAACCACGATACTCTGCGTTCGCAAAGGCGGAAAAGTAGCGATCGCAGGCGACGGACAGGTTTCTTTTGGGAACACCGTCATGAAAAATACCGCAAGAAAAGTACG
The DNA here is from genome assembly GCF_003112675.1 of Leptospira johnsonii. Classification (NCBI taxonomy): domain Bacteria; kingdom Pseudomonadati; phylum Spirochaetota; class Leptospiria; order Leptospirales; family Leptospiraceae; genus Leptospira; species Leptospira johnsonii. Next base: position 484,220 of record NZ_BFAY01000005.1, read on the forward strand.
TAAACTTTACTCCGACAAAATTGTCTCGGGCTTTGCAGGTTCCGCAGCGGACGCATTCACCTTATTCGAATTATTCGAAAAAAAAGTGCAGGAATTCGGAGGAAGTCTTTCCAGATCCGCAGTCGAACTTGCAAGAGAATGGAGATCCGACAGAGCACTTCGAAGACTGGAAGCAATGCTTATTGTAGCGGATAAGGACGAATCCTTTTTAGTTTCCGGAACTGGAGATGTGATCTCACCTGATGATGGAATTTTAGCGATAGGCTCCGGCGGAAATTTCGCACTATCCGCTGCAAGAGCACTCTATAATCATACGAATTTGGAACCTTCTCAGATCGTAAAAGAAGCCATGAACATAGCCGCAGATATTTGTATATACACAAATCATAATATAGTTGTAGAGGAAATCGGACAATGAGCGAATTCCTTTCCCAAACAAACGAAACCAAATTAGGGGATGACGAACTCACTCCCAGACAGATCGTCTCCAAACTTGACGAACATATTATTGGACAAAAAAACGCCAAAAAAGCTGTCGCAATTGCTCTTCGTAATCGGACTAGACGCAGAAAATTAGATCCGGAACTAAGAGAAGAAATTTATCCTAAGAATATTATCATGATCGGCCCCACAGGAGTGGGAAAAACGGAAATCGCCAGAAGACTTTCCAAACTCTGCGGCGCACCTTTTTTAAAAGTAGAAAGTACAAAATTTACGGAAGTAGGTTATGTAGGCCGAGACGTAGAAAGTATTATCCGAGATCTGGCAATGGTTTCCTTGAACCTAGTCAAACAAGAATTCAGAAAAGAAGTAGAAGCAAAAGCAAAGGAAAGAGCTGAAGAAGCTCTGTTGGATATCCTACTTCCATTTCCTGCTAAAACTTCCATTGCAGATCCTCATCCGCCTTCTATCGGTTTTTCCACAGCGGAAGCGGACGAAGAAAGAGAGAAAAGATTTTTGGAAACCAGAGAGACTATGAGAAAGAAGCTCAAGTCCGGGAAACTAAACGAACAGATCATTGAAATAGATATTCCGCAAGCAGGACCGCAGGGACTTCCAATGCTTCAAGTATTCGGAGCCGGGAATATGGAAGATCTGGACAGTCATATCCAGAATGTTTTGGGCGATCTAATGCCTAAAAAGCAGAAAAAAAGAAAATTACCCATCCCTGAAGCTCTCAAAGTTTTAGAAGAAGCAGAGGCGGAAAAACTTTTAGATCCTGACAAAGTACAAAGGGAAGCCCAAAAACGAGTCGAAGAAATGGGCATCGTATTCTTAGACGAGATAGACAAGATCGCAAGTAGAGAAGGAAGAGCAGGCGCAGACGTCTCCAGAGAAGGTGTACAAAGAGACTTACTCCCGATCGTTGAAGGCGCTACTGTAAACACAAAGATCGGCCCGATCGTAACAGATCATATTCTGTTTATCGCAGCTGGCGCATTCCATATGTCCAAACCTTCGGATCTAATTCCTGAATTGCAGGGACGTTTTCCGATCCGAGTGGAGCTAGAAAAATTATCAATGGATGATTTCGAAAAGATTTTAACCGCTCCCAGATCTTCTTTAGTAAAACAGTACCAAGCATTACTCGAAACAGATGGGATCAAAATAGAATTCGCCTCGGACGGGATCAAGGAGATCGCGAAGATCGCCTATGACATGAACGAAAAACATGAAAACATAGGCGCTCGCAGATTGAACACGATCATGGAGAAACTCTTAGAAGACTTAAGCTTCGAAGGCCCGGATCTACCGGAAGACCAAAGAAAGTTAACTATCAATAAAGAAGCAGTCGAGTCCAAGTTAAAGGGAATTATAGAAGATAAAGACTTAAGCCGTTATATTCTTTAAAAGGCCATTTCGCGAAGCGCTTCTAATGGATATCTCATATATACAGTAGTAGTTCTGGAACCGGAAGTAATGGTTAACAGATCTAGTGGATTCAGGCCCATAGTATAATAACCTTCGTCTATCATCGCGATCCCGAAACCTGCACTTTCTTTTTCGTCCAAGAACTCAGGACGGAAGAAATCAGCAGAATTCCCTTGGTCGAACAATTCCTTATGGCGAATACGGGACTCTTCTATCCTTCCAAAATCCATATTATGGATCGGAGAATCGTTACGGATCCTGAAATTCAGTTCGTCTTTGGTGATCCTGATCTTAACAGAAATTCTCATTCTGTTTTTCTTAAGTTTATAACGGATATCTGTGAGGAATTCTTTCTCTTCGTCTTTTAAGATCTGCTTTTTTGCGCGGATCCTATCTTCCAATTGAAGAATGTTCTGGACCTGTCTTTTGATCTTATCCGGAACCACATATCTCTGCATCGCATCACGAAGAGGAGAAGTGTCCATGATGATCTCAAGCAGCTCTTCCGCTTCTTCTTGGGTTTCACCAAGTCTTTCTATTTTTCTGAGAAGCTCGTCTCTGAAAATAATATGACGGATATTACCTTTGATCGCGTTTAATAATGCCTCCATCAGCCCGCTGAAAAGATGAAATGCAGCGAGAGGGTTGGCACCGATCTCTTCTAAGAGACCGTTTACGAGTTCGGAAAGAATATCCCTAGTAGGTTTAGTTAGACCTTTCAGTTCTAAATGGAAGAATCGTCTCTGTTTGAGTTCTTCTATATTTTGGAGGATTTGAGCCCCTTTGAGGACAGATTTCTGGTTTGCCATAGGAGGGAACTTAGAAAATTTAGTACACGTTGGCTTGTGGACTCTATACGGCAAGCTGGTTTTAGAAAGATGGGATCAAAAACCGAAGATTTCGAACTAATCACTCCCGATTTGGGAGACACCGACAAAATCGAACTAGTTCGATGGAATTTTCGGTTGGGAGATCAAATCAATGTAGGAGCAGAAGTCTGCGAACTAGTCACAGACAAGGCTTCCTTTCCGATGGAATCTCCAATTAACGGAATACTTGCGAGAATCGACAGAGAAAAAGGTTCCATCATCAAAAAAGGAGAAATTTTGGGAATGATCCGGAGGAAAGTTTCCGAGTGAAATTGGTCCATTTATCGGACCTGCATTTTCCCGTAGTACTTCCTTTCATGACTTTGAAAGGAAAGATGATCCCGGGATATATGAACTATACCTTTCGGCGTATGAGAAAATATCCGATTTCTCTTTGGGATGCCATCGTTAGAAAAATACAGTCTTTAGATCCGGATTCGATCATTATCTCCGGAGATATCACGAACATTTCTCATTTAAAAGAATACGAAGAGGCCTTAAAGATCTTAAAGCCTGTGCTCGGGGACAAAACATTCATGGTCCCGGGAAATCATGATCGTTATACTAATATTGCTGCCGGGAAAAAAGGAACGGATCTACCTTATTACGAAAAATTTTTCTCTCCATGGATGGGGGAGAGTGTTCCTTTGCAAAACGGATATCTTAGGATCAAAAAAATAGGAAAACTCGCGCTCGTCGGCTGGGACTCTAATATGCCACTCTCCGTATTGAACGCGTACGGCTATGTTGGAGAAGAGATAGTACATTCTACATTAGAATATCTGGAAAAAGAAAAACTGGATCATTATATTTTAATCTGCCATCATCCTATATGGAATCCTCCGGAACGCCAGGAAAGCTCCGGTCATAAAATGAAAAATAGGGAAGAGATAGCGGAACTTCTGAAAAAAAGGCCACCTTTAGCCTATTTACACGGTCATGTACATACGAACTGGGTAAAGTATCCTGGTCCCCAAAAACCGTATTACGTGATCAATTCTGCATCCAGCACTAGAATTTCAGACCAAAGGCACCAAAGCGGTTTCCATTTATTAGAATGGAACGAAACGCAATTTAATATTAAAAGATTCTCATTCTCTAATAAAGAAGGGGAATTTACAGAAACGCAAACGATCTCATACGAAGAAAAGGAAACAAATGGCCGGTAAAATCCAACCAATCGATATCCAGAGAGAACTCACCAAAATCAAACATCCTGAGCTAAAAAAAGACATCGTCTCTCTCGGAATGATCGGTTCTCTAGAAATCGGAGAAGAAGAAACAAATATCCTAGTCAAAACTCCTAGCCAGGACAGAAGGATACAAATCGGACTAGAAGCGCAGATCCGCCAGACACTTTCTAAAAAAGAAGGAGTCGGAAAAGTAAAGATCAAGTTCGAAGTAGATCCTAAAATGACCTTGGATGATTCCAATAAAATACTTGGAGTCAAAAAAGTAATCGCGATCGGTTCCGGAAAAGGTGGAGTCGGAAAATCTACAGTCACAGTAAACCTAGCCGCTGCTGCAGCTGCAATGGGATACAAAGTGGGCGTGATGGATGCCGATATTTACGGACCTTCTATCGGAAAAATGTTCGGAGTCAACGGCAAGGTCGCACTCAAAGCAGAAGAAGATAAAATTTATCCATTAGAAAAAGACGGACTGAAGATCATCTCTTTCTCTTTTTTAATAGAAGAGAAACAACCGGTAGTATGGCGAGGTCCAATGTTAGGAAAGGCGGTAGAACAATTTTTGTATGATATCGTCTGGGGAGAACTAGACTTTTTATTTATAGATCTTCCGCCAGGAACAGGAGACGTACAATTGTCTCTTGCTCAGCTCATAGATTTAGACGGTGCAATTTTGGTAACCACACCACAAACTGTAGCACTTTTGGATGCAAATAGAGCCGCATCCATGTTCCAACAAGTCAAAGTACCGATACTAGGTGTTGTTGAGAATATGAGTGAATTTGTGTGTCCAAATTGTGGACACTCTTCCGCAATTTTTTCTCAAGGCGGAGGTCAAAAATTAGCTGATTCTGCCGATACAAAATTCCTGGGAGGGGTCCCACTTACTATGGATGTGATGAACGCAGGAGAAGCAGGAAAACCCCTGGTTTTTCAAGAACCTGACGGAATTATCGCAAAATCCTACAAAAACATACTCCAAAACCTGGCCGAAGAGATAAAAAAGTGGGAATAATAGTCTGGGGTCAGTCAGTTAGTACAGAGGGAGGCAAACCGTGAAGTTCGAAAAAGGCACAGAGAAGAATCCATCCGGAAACCTCATAGTATATTGCAACGTTGTTGGAGAAAACCCGCTTTTTCCGGGCGGCAAAATTATCGCTTCCAACGTAGTGGTTAGTTTTCTCAGAATAGGAGAAAATTTCCCAGTTGTAACATTTCCTCCCGTCTCCTTGGACAGTTATGATGACTTAAAAAGGATCATCACAGATCATTACGATAAGTATGATGTGGTAAAGATCAAAGATTTCGAAATGCCAGCGGGCCAAGAAGATTCCAATTCTTATATTAAAGAAAGAATGGATCATTTCGAAAATGTTGTCATTCGATACGTAGAACTATGTAAGAACAGAGAAGGAAGTAATTTCCCGGTTCAGGAAAAAGAACCTGAAGGTGTTAGAGATTATCTGGACGCCTTAGCAAATCTTTCTTTAAAAGTAAGACGCTCTAGTGGGATCGCTAGAGAAGCCTCTCTTCTACATATGGAAAGATTGGTAGAAACTTTTTCCGGAAAACATCCTGAGTTCGATCTTCATAATTTCCGTAAAGCCTTGGAAGTTCCAGGCCAAACCGGAGAAGAATTAGTTGGGTTGTATCTGCAAAAATTCAATGCAATCTCTTACGAAAGATACGAAGATGCTTCCGATCTGAATAAAAAGATCCAAGCAATTGAATCAGTTAGTTCTTAATAATTTCGGGATCTATCGGGTCCCGAAACTTTCACTTATTTGTTACGTGCCTTTCTTTAAACCCTTTATCTAAGGATTCCAACGAGGATAAAGATCTATCTCTCTTCCGAGTAATCTAAAAATCCGAGTTGCCATAAAATCTCCCAGGTCATCCAGGCTCTGGGGCATTTGATAAAAACCGGGAGAAGCGGGAGCGATGATTGCACCTGCATCATGAAGAGCCAACATATTCTCCAAATGAATTCTATTAAAAGGAGTTTCTCTCGGCACCAAGATGAGTTTTCTTCTTTCTTTTAAGGAAACGTCAGCCGCTCTTTCAATCAAATTTTCAGTGATCCCGGTCCTAATCGCAGCAACAGTCTTCATAGAGCAAGGAAGCACGACCATTCCATCCCAAATATTAGAACCAGAGGCTATATCTGCTCCTATATCTTCGAATTTCCTGAAATGAAAACGATTGGTTTGTTTAGGATTCCATTTTTTACGTACAAATTCCAGGACATCCTCTCCGGTTTGTACATTCGCCTCATATTCTTCTCTAAAAACTCGGATAGAAGCTGGACTGGGAACAAACCAGGTCTCCCCAGGAATTTCCATAAGAGCTCTCAAAAATCTGGCAGCATATATGGAGCCACTTGCCCCAGCCATCGCAAGTACCAGTCTTAATGGTTTTTCTTCACTCATCTCTAAAACCTGGAAAATAGGGAAACGAGTCTTGGACCTGTTTCTGCAAGAATTCCCAAAAAGATCACAAGAGAGATCCAAGAATGGATCTGATAGAAACTAGGCGGAAAATTTCCGTCCTTGTTTTCGGAGGCGATTTTTTGCTCTTTAAACAGTAAGTATGCTACAAATACCAAGAAAGCCCAGAAAGCTCCTTGAAAACCTGCATACCAGCCCGCAGTCGCTAAGAAAGAAACGGAAAGAATATGAGAAGTTCTTGATATTATAAACGAGTTCTTCTCTCCGAAACTAACAGGGACGGAATGTAGTCCTTCTTTTTTATCGAATTCTCTATCTTGTAAAGCGTATAGAATATCAAATCCTGCCAAATTGAAAGCAAGTCCTAAGGTCCAAAATCCTGCGATCCAGGAAAATTCTTCGCGAATCGCGATCCAAGTAGCCAAAGGCGCAAGCCCGATCGTTAGCCCTAGATAAAAATGGCATAAAAACGTAAAACGTTTCGTATAAGAATAAGTTAATAGAAGAAATAGAGTAGGGAAGGAAAGATAAAAGGAAAGAGGATTTAAAAACCAACTCCCAATAAAAAAAACAAGAGAAGACCCAACGATAAAAACCACCGCCATAAAATCGGAGATCTGACCGCTTGGGATCTCTCTATTTGCGGTCCTTGGGTTTTTAGCGTCAATCTTACGATCTGCCCATCTATTAAATCCCATAGCGGCACTTCTTGCACCTACCATACAAACCAAGATCCAAAACAATTTTTGGCCCATGACAAGAAGAGAAAGACTTGGTTCTTGTAAGATCGCGAGAACAAATGCGATACCTGCAAATGGAAGAGCGAATAAAGTATGGGAGAATTTTATAAAACGACCGTATTTGCCTATAGCGGCAAGAGTATTGGAAGCCATCAGAGGAAGTCTCATAGAAACCTATAAGTTAGAAAGCAGATTTTTTAGAACCAAAACGAAAATGGATGATTTTTTGGCCTCCCGGAGAAATCTTAGTTTTCATGATCCAAAACACGGATACCAAGCCAAATCCAAACATTTCTTCCGAGGAAATTGATTCTCTATTAACTGAGATCGTATCTTCTCCAGAACTACATTTTAAATGGTTAAATACTCTCTCTCTTTTGGAACATATCGGTTCTCGTAAAATACATACCAGCCAATCCGGACCGTCACTCTCCGAAATGGTTTTAAGACATGCTTCGGAAGAAGCAAGACATGCCGCTTATTTTAAAAAATTAGCATTGAAAATAAAACCGGAAGGCACACAAAATTTCGAAAAGGATTCTTTACTCTGCGGATACTCCGCGGTTTCCTATTTTCAAAAATTAGATCTTTCTGTAGAAAGATCTTTTGCACCAGAAAACTTTCCCAAACATACGAAATCATTTCTCTGCTATCTATATGTCACAAAATTAATAGAAGAAAGAGCAGGTTTGGTCTACGAAGTTTACGACCAAATTTTGGATCAAAAGGATATAGGGATCTCCGTTAAAGGGATCATAAAAGAGGAAGAATCCCATCTTTCCGAAATGGATACACGACTTTCTGAAATGGACCCTAAATTCGGATCCAGAACATTAGAATTCAGAGAAAAAGAACAAAAACTTTTCCAAAAGTACTTTCAAAATTTAAGAAAAGAAGTTTTTCAATACTCTTAACCCAAATGGATTATATCCCAAAATTCGAGATCAAAAAACTAGGTGCGCTGATTGTTTTAGCCGCTTTAGTTCTTTTAGGACCTTCTCTCCAAACTCAGTCTAACTCATCGGAAAGAAAAGATTCTCCGATAGGACTCGTGGTCTACTGTCCTCTGCAGTCGGAGAAAGAAGCTCCGTTTGATTTCGAAAGGACCTTGGGCCTTTGGTATAAAAGATACAAACAACAAAAGATCCAAGAAGGAGGAGGGGCTATTCTACTTGTCTCCGCTCCTTATCTACCTAAAACTTCAGACGAAATAGAAAGACTGAAAAAAAATCTAGGCGCAGAGATCATATTCACAGGTCATCATTCTGTGATTCCTAAAAAGGAAACCGCAAAACCTTCCGACAAAAAAGGCAAAAAGAAGAAGGTCACAAAACGCAAAAAGAAACCTTCTAGTTCAGAATCAAAGACAAATCCAGAACAGCCTGAGAAACTGACTCCAAAGCCGGATGATTCTAAACCAAAAGTAGAAACTCAGAAACCTGAAGAGCAAACTACGGAAACTACCTCTAAACAAGAAGAGAAGGCACCAGTTACTAAAAAGAAAGTTTCTTCAAAGAAAAAATCCAAAAAGAAAGCAGCAAAACTCTCCGCCAAAAAGCAACCTGTGATCCCTCCCGGAATTTTAACAGTAAAGGAAGAAGCTGGACTGAACTTCGTATTTTATTCTCCTTCTCCGGAATCCGTACAAGCTGAGGAAAAAAATCCATCTTCCTGGCTCGGAGACTTTAAGACCCAATTCTCTAAAACTTTCGAGTCTCAGATATTCCACTTTTTACTCGCCCAAGATCCGAGTGAAAAACCAAAAGAAGATCTGAACCCAATCGCAGAAGGACTCTCCAATTTTAAAAAAGACCTTTCGGATACTCTACCTTCTATCGTTCTTCTATCCTCTCCAAGAGCTTTGCGTTTTTTTAATGGAGAGTATAGTTTTGGATGTGGGGCAACCCCCGATTCCTTAAAGATCAGCGTTTTAGAGTTATTTTTTAGAAATGGAAGACTGATCCGGATCAATGAAGAAGTCCAAACCTTAAATTCCAAAGAATCGAATAAATCCTGGATCCTGGAATAAAGACTTCTTATTCCCTTCTGTAAGTCTAAACGAATTTACAGATTCTCTTTCTTCCAAAAATTGACCTGTATGAGCTTGAATTGCGGGATCGTAGGACTTCCAAACGTAGGAAAATCAACCATATTTAACGCATTGACCAAGGCCGGTGCCGAAATGCAAAACTATCCGTTTTGTACCATCGAACCGAACAAGGGTATCGTCGAAGTTCCGGACACAAGACTGGACAGGCTCGTAGAAATTTACAAACCCCAAAAGAAAGTCCCAGCCATCATGGAATTTGTGGACATTGCAGGACTCGTTAAAGGTGCAAGCCAAGGGGAGGGTCTTGGAAATAAATTTCTTTCTCATATCCGAGAAGTGGATGCGATCTGTCATGTGGTCCGTGCATTCGAAGACGAGAATATCACTCATGTTCACGGCAAGATAGATCCGGTAGAAGACGCACAAGTTGTCACAATGGAACTTATTTTTGCGGATCTGGAATCCGTAGAAAAGCAGTACCAAAAAATTTCCAGAAACGCTAAGGCCGGAAATAAAGAAGCACAAGAAGCTACTGCACTTTTAGATAAAATCATGGCGGTTTTAAAAGAAGGAAAACCGGCTAGACTCGCAGATATCAAACCAGAAGAACAAAAGCTAGTCAAAACATTCAATCTGATCACTTCTAAACCTGTTCTTTATGTGGCTAATATCACGGATAAGGCGGCGATCGCGAAGGATAATCCGATCGTGGAATCCGTAAAAAAAATGGCTCAGGCAGAAGGAGCCGAAGTTGTCACTCTCTGCGGAAAATTCGAAGAGGAAATTTCCGGACTAAGTAAAGAAGAACAATTAGAATTCTTAAGTGAGATCGGAGAGACAAGCAGCGGGTTAGATAGAATGATCCAAGCAGCCTATAAACTTCTGGGACTTGTAACATTCTTCACAGCGGGAGAAGTAGAGGCAAGAGCTTGGACCACCGGCGTGGGAAGCACAGGACCGATCGCTGCATCCGTAATCCATTCAGACTTCGAAAAAGGATTTGTTCGCGCAGAAGTAATGAAGTTCGAAGACCTGGACAGAACAGGAAGCCCGAACAAAGTAAAAGAAGAAGGGAAACTCAGGATAGAAGGAAAAGAATATATCGTCCAAGATGGAGACGTTATATTCTTCAGAGTAAACGCCTAAGCGCCTTTTCCGCTACTTTCTTTACGATAAGAATTAGGATTGGTTCCGGTTAGTTTTTTGAATTCCAGATAGAACGCAGATCTGGAACTAAATCCTGCTTTTGCTCCTATCTCCGTGGTGTTCTCGTCCGGGAACTCATTCAGCAATACCTTAGCTTCTTCTACTCTATATTGATTGATAAGAGAAGGGAAATTGGTCTTGAACTCGGTATTGATCAGCTCTGAAAGTTGATGGATAGTGATCCCAAGTTCTTTTGCCATATGTTCTTCTTTTAAAGACTTGGTCAGATAAATTTTTTCTTTTTCCAGCAAGGATTCAATCTTAAGCACAAAGTCTTTTACATCTAAGGAAGAAAGATGGGTTTTACGATTGGAACCTTCTTCTTCTTTTCTTCTTAATATCTCTCTGGACAATAAGGTCACAAATACTGTCAGAGGTGGCAGATAATACAATACTCCGTAAACTGCCATTCTGTTATAAGGATAGAAGTCGAAATGGAAAATAGTCTTGTATAGATCCAAAAGAAGAAAGATCCCCCAGACCGAGATAAAGAACATTTCATAGACAGTATTATTCCGAATGGAAGAAATATGCGTCTTCCCAAAATAGAATAACATACATCCATAATTGAGCACTAAAACTAAGATCCTATGGTCATACCAGAATTGGTAGAGTGGGATGAGAGGATATAAGATACCTGTAAAACATACCAACCAGAAGAATGGAGACCTATATACCGAGCCTGAATTTTCCTTATTCCATGCGGCCAAATAGAAGAAGAATGCTATATGAGTGATCCCTAAAAACAGGAAGTAGTTATGACGAAATAGATTGTTCTCATTTCCTACGATAGAAGCGAATTCTTTTCCATGTAAAAAATACAGCGTGGCCCCTACTGCAGTCAAATGCAGGGGCAATGCTAAAAACAATGGTTTTCTGGATTTAAAATACAAATATAAGTTATAACCAAAAGCTAATAGAAGCACGAATCCTACGCTCAAAAATAGAACGGAGCGTAATCTCACGATCACCATGTAATCATCTTCTGATAATAATCGAACAGGAAAGTTGATGTCCTCGTTGGACAATACGTAAAGGTAGAAGGTCCTTTCTTCCTTAGGCTCCAAACGGATATTGAAATGCGGAAGTGGAGAAATAAAGTCGTTCCAAATAGGATCCAAATCGTAACCGGCAAACCCTGCTTCGAAATTTCCCTTCGAATCAACAGAACAAAGTTCCGCATCTGGAACATTTAGCCAAAGTAAGACCAAAGTTCTGTGAAGTTGTTCTTTTCCATCATTCGCGAGCCTAAATCTCAGCCAATTTCCGGAAGAACTTCTTTTTAAACGTAAAACATTTCCTGCATTATGATGCCATTCCAGTTGATGTAGAGAAGTAATAGTTTCCGGTTTACAATGACGGAATTGGTATCCTCTATACCTGTATTCCATTTTTGAACTAATATTTTCAACCGGGGAAGAAGGGGTTAGTCGAATGGTGTCTACTACGGGAAGAGTAGGCGCCGCGTATAAGTTTGCTCCGATTGCTACAACAAGACCCAAGAAGAATAGAATCAGAAATCGAAAATAGATATTGGAGAGTAGTAGATCTCGGATTCTATAACTGGATTGTTTCATTTAAGCCTGATACCAGTGAATCCTTTTCCAGGTAGGATACCAGGTATTTTTCCGCAGTCATTTCATTTTTTGCCAAAAGTAATACTAGAGTCGAATTTCGTTCAAAATTATAAGAAATTCCAAAAATCTAAACTGACCTTTCTAAATTTATAATCTTGGAATTCTCACCTATCTCGTTTCGGGTAAACTTTCAAAAGCAAAATGAAGGAAGAAATAAGGAAATTGTGGAGCAATCCTAACAGAATTAGCTCGGGAAAAACTAATTCTATCTCCTTTGTCAAAGTAGCCCAAAGGTATGATGCCACGCTGTCATTAAGTTTGCAAAATCGAAATGTACTGCTGAGAAATTAAGCAAGAAAAGTCCAAGGGTATAAATCTTAGAAAATTTTTCCTAATTTAGAATTTTTTAGTGTCCAATTTTATAAGATTGGAAGGTCTTGTATTATATAAGTTCGTCTCCTACTTAGGAAGAGAGCTAAAAAAGTCGGGAAACCTGGACAACAAAACCCGAGGAGAAAAACCAAATGGCAGATTCGGCGATTTTACAGAACATACTTAACCCACCGGTACTGTTCTTCTTTTTAGGAATGGGAGTCATCATCTTCAAATCAGATTTGGTGATCCCCGAGGCTCTATCGAAATTCTTTTCGATGTATCTACTTTTCGCGATCGGATTCAAGGGAGGCCACGAACTTTTCAAGACCCCTTTTAGTTCCGAACATGCATTGACTTTATTAGCATGTAGTATCATGGCCACTATAGTGCCAATCTACGCTTATTTTATTCTTAAGACCAAATTAGAAAAACATAACGCTGCTGCTTTGGCCGGATCGTTTGGGTCTATCAGCGCGGTGACATTCGTAACCGCAGGAGCTTATCTTCATAATCTAAATATAGAATATGGCGGTTTTATCGTAGCCGGTATGGCTCTTATGGAATCTCCAGCAATCGTGATTGCAGTTATTCTGGACAGACTTTCTAAGAATAAAGCGAACGGCGGCGGATCCATCAACTGGAAAGCTCTTCTTCATGAAGCGTTATTCGGATCTTCAATCTACCTTTTAGTAGGCGCTTTGATCGTAGGTTATCTGACTGGAGACAGTGGATGGAATGCTGAGAAACCGTTTACCGAGGACTTATTTAAAGGGATCTTAACATTCTTCCTCTTGGATATGGGAATCTCCGCAGCGAAAAGATTTAAAGAACTTACTCACGTTGGTTTCTTCCTGATATTCGCGGCAATCTTATTAATGATAATCAACGCAAGTATAGGATTAATTCTCACCAAAGTGATCCACATGCCAGAAGGAGATGCGTTGATGTTCGTAGTTCTTTGCGCTTCCGCTTCCTATATCGCGGTTCCTGCGGCAATGAAGGATATGATCCCGGAAGCAAATCCGAGTATCTACCTCACGGTGGCTTTATCCATCGTGTTCCCGATCAATATCATCCTTGGTATCCCTTTGTATCACTACTTAGTCAAAGCTATCATGTAGGGTATTTTTCCCCTCCGAGAAGCAAACTCTCGGAGGGATTATTTTTGCTTATATAAAAAAAAACGTAAAATTCTTTGGACGATCCCTAAAACTAGGGGTTTTGTATCCGGTTTTAAATTTTAGAAGGATTTTCTAATATTTGGGACAAATAAAACACGGAGAACCATATGAAAGTGTTTCAATTCATAAAGATAATCTATAAAATTCAACCGATCGGCAAATTCAGTTTAATTCTACTGTTTTTGACTGTAGGTTCCCCAAGCGTATTTTCTCAAGGAGCCAATAAAGGTACTGTAACTACAGAGCCTGCGACTACTGCTCCAGCTGCCGCCGCTCCTCAAAAGTCTACAGCAGAGGAAGAAGACAGTTATGTTTCTCCTATGAAATCCAGCGGTTTAACTCCGGATTTTACTAGGAGCATGTTCTTTGAACCTGAGTTGGGAAAGAAAGTCGCGAACCATAAAAAAGCATGGTTAAACGATTGGATCCGTATCGGAGCCTATGTTCGCCCTAGGTATGAGGACAGGTATAACCTAGCATTCGATAAATCGAATAAAGGTTATACCTCTAGAGCGATGCAAACCTCTCAGGTATTTTTCATCATCGATCCTAGCCCTTATTTTTCTGCAAAAGTTACCTTCCAAGACGCAAGAGTCTGGGGAGGAGAAACTCCAGCTAGCGTAGGTGACGTTCGTGCAAACGTTTTCGACGGAGCAGGAGCTACTACGACGAGTAATCCTGCTGCTGGCGGAACCGGGACCACTATCCCGAGCCAAACCACGCTAAGGGAAGCTTTTATTCTTTTGAAAAAACTTCCCTTAGATGCAAAGGTTCAGGTGGGTAGACAAATTCTAGCCTACGGGGACCAGAGATTACTGGGTGGAGCGAACTGGACTATAAACGGCCTGTCTTATGACGGAGCTCGTATCATGTTTGATCAGGACAATTACAAGATCCACTTCTTCGGAACTAAAATTGCAGCCAATCAGAACGGTGTAAACGGAGTGGTTTCGGCTAATGCTCCAATTACTGTTACTGACCCTGTAACTAAAAAAGCTACTGTGGTAAATCCTGGTCAACCGGACCAATATATAGTAGGTACATATAACTCGGTAACTGCAAAAGATTGGTTTACTCTGGATGTTTATTCCATCGGACTTTTGACCAAAAAGACTGCGATCGCAGGAGCCAAATCAGATCTGGATCTTTACAATAACTCTTGGGCAAAACAACAAAGCGATCTGATCACCACCGGTTTTAGGATCACGAACCGAACTGCGAATAATAATCTACCTAAGGACGGATTCTGGGGAGCTTGGGACTGGGCTTTCGAAAGTGCCTGGCAAACTGGAGCTACAGGACAAAGAAACGTAAAAGATCCACTTTTGGATTCTTACGTGCAGCAGAATATTGCAGGAATGTCCGGCCAAAGTTACGGCACCCAAGCTCAAAAATATTCAGGTTCCATGCATGTATTGCAAACCGGTTATACTTTTTTTGAAAAGTTAAGAGCAGGATTCCAATATACTTACGCGTCGGGAGATAATAATCGTACGGATGGAAGTAACGGGACTTTCCAAACTCTTACCAATCCACGATTCGGAGTATTTCCTTATTGGAATAACGTAGCAGGTCTTTCAGAGAACATAGATACAAAAAACTTAAGTTCTTACAATTTCAATTTTTCGTATAAGACAGACCATTACGGAACATTCTATGCTGCTTATATCGTTAATAACAAGGTACAAACCCAGGACGCTTGGTATGCGATCAACGGTACTGCAAACACTGGAGCTTCTACTGAAAGTAACGGTGTAGGACAAACCACGATCGCAGTAGGCGGAACAGGTAAAAATATCTACAACGAATTCGACCTAACTTGGATGTATGTCGTAAATGATTACGTTTCCATCTGGATCGGAGGAGGTATCTTGACTGCGGGTAATGCGGTTAAAAATCAGAGAAACGCTCTCTATCATTATAATCTTCAAGCTGTAGGAACAGAATCAGCAGGTCTTCATTTGAACACAGGAGTTGCGACAGGAGCAAGCGGAACGGCCTCTATGGCACATATGTTCTTCTTCCAAGTGAACGCAGGCTTCTAAAAAGGAACACGTATGACAGTATTGGCTTATCTATCCGTCATAACTTCTCTCCTTGCACCTTTTCTAATAGGAAATGTGCTTGGAGTGGATTTTTTCGGGAAAGATAGTTCGATCGGTCTTGGATTATCTCTCCAAGCGATACTAGGCAGTTTCATATCCGTATATGTATACGGGTATGAAAAAGAAAGAAAGGCGTTGGTCATTTTCGGCTACGCAGCTTTTTTCCTAAGCACAGGGATTTGTTACCTGGTAGGAAAAAGTTTATGGCTGATCCTCTTCTGGGAATTATCAACGATAAGCGCCTTTCTTCTTTATATCGGAGGAAAATGGAATGACGCTTCCATTAGAAGTTTCGTGGCCTTGGTCGCAGCGGGAGGGATAGGCGCCTTCTGTTTTACGTTCTGGATATTTTCAAATGATCCAAGATCGGGATTGTTCTTCCTGATCTTAGGGCTTCTGATCAAGTCCGCATTTTTCGGAGTTCATTTTTGGCTGCCGGAAGCTCACGCAGGTGCACCTGCACACGCTTCGGCGGCTTATTCTGGATTATTAGTCAATCTACCTCTGGTATTATTTTCTAAATTCGCTCTTCCACTTTTGCCTGGAACCCATTATGCAACCATACTGATACCGTTAGCCGGAATCGGGGTATTATGGGCAGGGATCACGGCGTTGTTCAGTCGAGAAGTCAAAAAATCCATTGCTTACAGCACTGTGGAAAATATGAACTTTTTGTGGTTGAGCTTACTCATTTCTGCTTATTGGCAATCGAGTGAACAGGAAAGTTTAAGAATGCTCAGCAAGGCATTCGGAGTTCTTTTCTTGATCTCTTTGGTACATCATAGTATCAGTAAAACTTTCCAGTTCTTATTTTTCGGATACCTTACCAAATTATCGGGCAGATCCGAAGCGGATTCGAATACTGGAGTGGGAAGGATCAGTGGAATTCCAACATTCCTAGCCGCGATCGGGACTATGAGTTTTCTAGCGATCCCTGGAACCACTGGTTTCTTATCCGAATCCACATTTATTAAATTATTATCCGCAGTTTTAGAAGTAACTGATACGAGTGCTGCACTTGTTCTTCCACTTCTCATTTTAGTTTGCACAGGTTTAGCCGTAGGAGCCGCCGCTCACTTAAAACTTTTCCTGGGACTTGTTCTTTCCAGACCTCGCACGAATTTCGAAGACCATGGAAAGAACACTACAATCAACGTTTCTCTATTCTTAACGGGAGCCTTAGTACTGATCTCACCACTGATCATTCTGGGCCTCACAAATTATTATGCGATAAGAGTAGAATGGTTGGATTTCTCTTGGTTCAGAGGGATCGGGATATTGAACGTAATCGGTCTAGTCATTTTGTTAAGCGTAGGGTTGTTAGGACTCAGACATAGGATCAAAGAGAGAAAACTGTGGGATTGCGGCGGCTTATTCGGCGGATCGGAGGTAGCGATCGCAAGTTCTGCTCTTTCCGATCCGCTTGTCGCTCCTTTAGGCAGATATTTTGCTGACGAGGCAGGCAATTCCAGATTGGACAAAGGGTTCATTAAGATTCTATTAAGAATACTTTCTTCTTTGAAAGCTAAGATCCGAGGAGCAGATGACGAGTCCATTTCCGTGGACTTAACTTATTCTTCGTTCACTGTCTTAGCCATTCTGATCGTAATCATTATCGTTCGTCTTGCGGAGGGGGACATATGGTCACAGCTACTTTCTTATTGGGCATTCTGATCCAGATTTTAGCCTTTATATCTCTTCCGTTCTTATGCGGAGGCGTTCTCCAAAAGATCAGGGCGTATGCCCAAGGTAGAAAAGGTGCGCCCGTTCTACAGATCCTATATGATACAATTCGAATGATCAAAAAGAGCCCTATAGACGGTCCTTTCTCAGGATTTTTCTCAGAAAGTTCGGCGATATTCGCTTTTGCTTTCGGACTTGTCTTATGGTCCTTGGTTTCTTTCGAATGGGCTTCTTTATTACTGATCCCATTTTTGATAGGAATGATCCGATTTGCGACTGTGGCATATGCCGTGGAAAACGGAACTTCTTTCGGTGGAATGGGAGCGGCAAGAGAAACTCTTCTTTTCATTTTTGGAGAACCGATCCTGATCTTAGTGCTCGTGGTATTGGAATCCAATGTAGTATTCCACGAGAACTTCGCACATATTTCCTTTGCGATCTTGTTCTTCTTGGGAGCAACTTTGATCGTTCTTTCCGAACTCGCCAAACCTCCGTTTGACGATCCAAGAACACATTTGGAACTTACAATGGTTCACGAAGCGATGTTATTAGAAGCTTCAGGAAGAACCAGAGCATTTTTCGAACTGGCCCACCAATTCAAAACCGCTTCCTTGTTCTTACTTCTGACCAAACTAGGACTGGAACATGTGGAAGTATTCTTAGGAGTTTCTTCGGTCCCGATCTGGAAAGAATTGGCATCCTTCGGAGGAGCCATTCTTCTTTCCGCGTTAATCGGTTACTGGGAAGCAAACAGCACCAGAAGAAAATGGATCTGGATCCCTGAATTACTCGGCTTGAACTTCATCTTCATGCTGATCTTGGGAATTCTTCTGAAACTAGGTAAATAAATATGAGCGCAGACCTTAGTTATCTTATCATTCTATTGACCGGTGTGGTCATTCTTTTAGAGAACAGGCTCAAAAGGGTAGTCATCCTTTTGGGGATCCAAGGTTTTCTTTTACTTCTTCCTCTATACCAAGAAGAAAGCGGGGAGGGTTTCCATTCCATCTTTTTAGCGGCGATGGTGATCGTTTTCAAAGGGATCTTAACTCCAATCATTCTTTTTTGGACAGCAAGAAGGATACATTCTCCAGAATCAACTTTTCCTAAAGTAGGATATCTTCCTACACTCGCGCTCTTATTTGCGGGTGCGGCAGCATGCTACTTCTTCATGGATATAGTCTCCGCATTCTTCGGGAAGTCCCATCAATACGGATTACTTTATGTTCTTCTTCTGATCTATATCGGAGTGATCGGCTTTATTGTTAGAAGGAACTGGATCGGCGTAATCGCATGTTTCAGTATCTTTGAGAATGGAACATTCTTACTTACCTTACTTTTAAAATCGGGAGTACCGATAGGGAGCGAGTTCGGATCCTTCTTGGATGCGGTCTTGATCATTGGAGCGGGTGCCGCTCTCAGGATCAACAGCGAACAATATAAGGGGGAAATGCCCAAATGAACTTCGATATTCTTTTAGGGATCGGAGCCGCGGTCTTCGTCTTAATTTTTCTGACCTATGTCTTAGCTCCTACAAAAAACCAGACAAATTTGCTTTTCTGGTCGATCTTGCTGATTATCTGCGCAGCGATCAACTTTGCTGTCTGGATCATACGGGATTGGAATGAAGAAGGTACTACATTACAATGGGTCTTGATAGAAGCAACGACCTTCGTAGGCGCGTTACTCATCTCTTCTAGCAGAACCGTAAAGTCTTTCCCAATTGCATGGAAATTTTTACTGATCAATTCTTTCGGACTTGGTATCGCATTCTTAGGGATCATTCTGATCCGCTCTTCTTTGCATGTGATCAACCAGCCTATCGAATTTTTGGCTGCAAATTCTGCTTCTCATCCAGAAATCATTTGGGTCGAGATCGGTCTCTGGCTTGCGATCTTCGGATACACAGCGAAACTCGGACTCTTTCCGAACCATGTTTGGATAGAAGATACGTATGGAGAAAGTCCTACACAGGTTTCTTCCTTACTCTCTGCATTCATTCCTGTTTCGGTATGTTTCGCACTTAGACCTTTTGTACATTTAGATCACCAACTTTTTCCACATACATTCAGTGGTGCGGACGGCTTACTGGTCTTAGGGATATTAACGATTTTATTAAGTATTTTTGCAGTATATGATCGTGACGATATCAGAAGAATTTCCGCAAAAGTTGCTCTTTTCCATACGGGAGCCTTGGCCGTTTTTCTTTGGATGGATCTAAACGAGACTGTTTTCTTATTCATGATGGCGACTAACCTTGTGGTGAAATCTCTACTGTTCATCAGCATGGGGATCGTGAGAATGGACGCAGGAAAAAGAGAGCTTCATAAGATCATACAGGCGGATTCAATCAATAAACCCGCTTTATCCTTATTCATTCTAGCACTATTCTTAGCATTCGTGATGCCTGGCTCGCCAATATTCGTGATGGATATAATCCTGATCAAGGCCGGACAGATCGGAGGAAAAACATTCGTAATCTTGGTTCCGATCTTAGGGATCGTATTCTTTGGAGTGATGTTGTATAAGCTCGCCCCTTTATTGAATATCAAAGGAAGACCATTCTCAAAGGATCTTTCCACCATTCTTAGGATCAGAATGACTAACGGCTTTTTGCTACTTCTACTTCTTCTCAGCACTGGATGCTGGGGATTTTACCTGTTATTACAAGGTGTATTATGAAAAACGTTACCGGAATTTTTCACACTTCGGAAACGAAACAGACTCATCGTTTCTGGCTAACTCGAGATGGAATAGAGAAAGAAATTCTTTCTAAAACCGCGGAAAAAAGTTTATATGAGGATCACTCGAATCCGATTTGGGTCCTCAGACATAGCCTAGGCATTGACCAAGGTGCGGAAGATTATTCTTCTATGGATTATGAGAGGTATCTATCTCAGGATAGAAAACATCTTCTCGAAAAATTCCTGACCAAGTCCGGAATCAAGGATTTAGTATATAGAGGGATCAATGTCCCTGTTCCTTCTTCTTTTTATTCACACGCTGTAGGACCGATCCACGCGGGCGTGATAGAACCTGGACATTTTCGTTTTATAGTAGAAGGAGAAGAGATCCAAAACCTGGATATTCGTCTAGGTTTTCAAAAAAGAGGCCTTCTTGCAAAAATGAAAGGACTGAACAAGGACTCTATCTCTCCTTATGCGGAAGCAATTTCCGGCGATTCTACGATCGCTTATACAATTGCGTTCAGTAAAGCATTCGAAGAAGCTCATGGCATCCAAGTTCCAGAAGAAGTAAATTTCGCAAGAACGGTCCTTTTGGAAATAGAAAGGATCGCTATCCATATCGGAGATATGGGTGCAATTGCGGGCGATATAGGCTATTATCCTCTCCAAGGTGTATGCGCCATGCAAAGAGGAGTTCCTTTGGGAGTGATGGAAGCTCTAACAGGTTCTCGTTTCGGAAGAGGTGCATTGAGTCCAGGAAAAGTCAGACTTAAAAAAGAACTTACGGAATCTTTCTTAAATGATCTGGCAAAAAGGATCCAAGACGTTACTTCAGATGTGGCAGGCCATTTTGAACGAGCAGCAAACAAATCCACCAACAGAGAAAGATTGCAGATCTGTGGAGTGATCACTCATAAACAGCTCAAAGATTTAGGCTTTGTGGGAATGGTGGAAAAATGCACAGGTTTTTCCAGAGATCTTCGTCATCACGATCCTAGTTATTCTCTCGCGGGAGAATCCATCAATTTGGGTCTGGATGCAGGCCAAATGAGCGGGGATGCTTGGGCAAGATTCTATCTTCGTTACGAGGAATTGAAGAATAGCGGGCGCTGGTTGACCAAGGCAATTCCAGTATTAAAGAATTTTCATAAAGCATATGAAAGTTTAGAAAAAACGAAAGTTTCCAAACCGAAAGCAGGAGTGTATTTCGGCTCTGCAGAAGGGTGGAGAGGTCCTGTTTTAGTTTCCTTCTCCTTAAATTCTTCCGGTGATATTTCAGAAGCGTATGTAAGAGATCCTTCCGTTCTGAACTGGCATGCTTTAGAACTTGCAGTTAGAGGGGAGAATATAGGGGACTTTCCTCTAAATAATAAATCTTTCAACCTCAGTTATGTGGGAGTGGATCTATGAAACAAATCCAGGAAATCATCAATATATTCCGTCCGGCAAAAAATCTAAATTTCGAAAAGATGGGACCGACTAATCCGAATGCGAGAGGTATTCCAGTACCTGCATCTAAAAAAGGATTTCATCTGGACAAATCGATAGAGAAGGTTTGTCCCACCGGAGGACTGAAGGTATCTTCCTCTAAGGAAGTAATATTCGATTACGGCGCCTGTTTACAATGCGGTCATTGCGTAGAAGCCTCTTCCGGACAATTGGAAAATTCAGGATTCGTCCATGTATACTCCGTCGATAGAGAAGCTTTAAAAGTACGTTATATAGATGGGGTCCCCGTCGCCTACGAGGAAGAAGTTTCCGAAAACGTAAAACAGTTCCGTAAGATCACCAAAAACACAGGTTTTCAATACAGAGAAGTTGCAGCAAGCGGGAATAACGCAACGGAAGCTGAGATTAATGCAAGTTTCAATGCAGTTTTTGACAGCGAAGCAAGTATGGTAAGAGTGGTGGCTTCTCCCAAACATTCGGATGCAGTCGTGTTCGCAGGACCTGTAGGACCGAATATGGAAATTCCTTTGCAAGTCGCCTGGGACACAACCCCTGGACCTAAAGCTCTGATTGCCTGCGGAACCGAAGCAGTTTCCGGCGGATTATTCCAAAGAGGGAAATTGCCAAAAGAGCCGGATCTATTTATCGGAGGAGACCCTCCTAGGCCGGATGTAATAGTAAGCGCGTTTCGTTATTTGATGGGCAGGAAGAAGTTCTCCTTCAGAGAAGAACTCTCCAAATTCATTTCGGAACGGCGCTCTAAATCTTAAATCTCCCAAACTGGAAGGTTTTACGTAGAAGAGATCATTTCTCCTGCGTAAAACGCTTCCTTTGTTTTTAAACCAATCCCGGAAAATTTATCTTCGCCGTTTATATCGGAGATCACATCCGTAGGATAAGAGATCCTTGTATCCAATTTTGTATGGATAGGATAAAATCTTTTTTGGTCCAGATAGGAATAAGTAGTTAAGATCACCACTTCCTGATTTTTAAAGACTGCTTCCAAATTACGGACCATCGTATTCACTCTGGAAGAAACGTTTTCATTAAAATCTTCCCAGCTCCTAAGTTCCCCAGAGATCTCCACATTCAAATGAATGATAGGAGGGTAGGGCTTAGGATCATTCTGCCTATTCTTCTCCAAAACTTTCTTGGCAACGAGAAGGGCGTCGGTATCGTCCCCTCTTCCCGTTTTTACAAGAACCGCTTTATTTCTTTGTAATAGTTCGAAACCTTCTCCATAACAGATCAGCTCTTCAGCATGATCCAAATGTTTCCAACGCTCTTCCGCAGGTAATTTGGAAAGTTTACGTTTTTGGTTTAATGTATAAGCCACATTCCAGATAATTTGATATAACAAACTAGGAAAAAGTGTAGAAGGTAGATCCTTTATCCCGGAAAGTTTCTGATAAACAGCGTGGAATAGATCCGGTTGTATCAATTTTTGCGAATCTATTTCTCCGGAAGAAATGATACCGGAAATTTCTCGGATCAAAAAGGATTTAAGAGAAAGAGAAGTCTGGAAATCCGCGTAAAAATCTGGCACCTTTCCCGAAAACAACTCTTCAGGAGTTTTAAATCCCACATTTTTGGAAATTGCAGGATCCTTAATTTGGTATTTTAAAAAAGCAGAATGGAATATTTCAGAAGGTTCGTTGAAGCCGAAATTTGCGACTATCTCCTGGGAATCTATAATCGTCCCATCATCGAAAACTAAAGTTTCCGACATCAGATCCGTATTTGTGATCCCTTCGATCACGTAGAGTTGTTCCTTTGGGAAAACATTTCTGACTGCTTCTGCCTGTTCTTTGATGGCGGCACGGGCAGCTTCTTCATTTCCTCCATGAGCCGCACAACCTAGACCAGGAATATCGGACCTATGCATATATGCGATGAATAACGCGGGCATTCCGGGAGTGTTGCATAACGCGTCATTCACAACTCTATCAATACGGTTCCAAAACCAAAAATTGTTTATGTTAGTGGAAACAATATTTCCATCCGTTCTACCGAAACGGATCGTTGTAACGGGATATCCTTTTAACTTACTTCCGTGAACTCTTCCGTCTATACATTTAGTGACTAATACTTTAGGAGTTCTTAAACTAAATTCACGGATCACATGTTTCATTCTATGAATTGTTTCAGATTGCAGAACATTTTCTTTTAGATATTGATCTATGTATTCTTTTGCCGGTCCCAATTGAATTCTCCTATCTTTAAGTCCGTAGAATACTTTCCCAATCCAGCAAGCTTCTATTTATAATTCTAAAATAATAATATCCTCATCTCTTGGAAATCCATTTATGCGACAGAAGAATGGTCATAAGTTGAATAAAGATAGCATCTTTCAATTCGTGATCATCGCCTTATTTCCAGTCTATTTACATCCAAAATCGAAGTTCTAAAAATCCAAAAAAAAGGGAAAAACTCAATGAAATAGATACAAAAGTTATTTGACCGGTTGAGCGACGTAATTAATATGGTCTTTACGCCTGAAGGAGTTCGCCTGGGAAGGAATGAACCTGAGGGGATCTAACAAGATCTTTGAAAACATATAGAGTAGCGTGACCCGCGAGATTTTTAAACCTAAGAATCTCGCATAAACTGAAGTGAGCGATCATTTTAGTTTACCCGAAAAAATAATGAACAATTCATG